>BAXC01000032.1 GCA_001310375.1 Bacillus sp. JCM 19041
GAAAATCCGATTGATGCATACATACAAGGCGCATTTGCATCCTTGAGTGCATTTACGAATGCAGGATTCGATTTGACAGGGCAATCCCTCATCCCTTTTGTGAATGATTATTTTGTGCAATCGATTACGATCCTGCTCATCTTTGCTGGTTCGATTGGGTTTCCTGTGCTACTTGAATGTATTGAATATATTAAGCGTAGAGATCGGAGCTTTAAATTTAGTCTGTTTACGAAATTGACAACGGCAACCTATTTCATCGTTTTCTTATTAGGGGCAATGGGCATTTGGTTACTAGAAAAGGATCTTGCTTTTGCAGGACTGAATTGGCATGAAACAGTGACACAATCGATCTTTTTTTCGGCAACAACTAGGAGTGCTGGACTAAGTACAGTTGATTTGAATGCTTTTCATGTACCTGCTCTTCTTTTAATGTCTTGCTTGATGATGATTGGTGCGAGTCCTTCTAGCGTAGGAGGAGGGATTCGTACGACGACACTTGCTGTTATGGTACTATCAATTAAAAGCTATGCATTAGGACAGAAGCATGTACATGTATTTGGAAGACGTATCCATGAAGAGGATCAACAAAAGTCATTTGTTGTTTTATCGATTTTCGCTTTTCTATTAATTGCCGCTATCATTATGATTATGGTATTTGAACAAGGCTCTGGTATTACATTGTTAGCTGTACTGGTTGAAACCGCTTCTGCTTTCGGAACGTGTGGGCTCTCACTTGGTATTACGTCTGAATTGACGCTCCCGAGCCAAATTGTCCTTATGGGACTAATGTTAATCGGTCGTGTGGGTATTGTGGCACTCTTGTTTTCGCTACGTAGGTTGAGGAACCTGGTCAATACCGTTATCCGACTGAACGAATTATTATTGGTTAGTGAACGAACTGGGGGATATGATGAAGAAAAAACAGTTTCTTGTTATTGGAATGGGTAGATTCGGCACGAGCGTAAGCAAAGAATTGTATAAGCAAGGACACGACGTAGTTGCGGTAGATCAGGATGAAGAGCGAATTCAAGACGCAGAAACATTTACAAGCCGAGCCATTATCGCTGACACAACTCAAGAAAAAACATTGAAATCACTTGAGCCAACAAACTATGATTGTGTCATTGTAGCGATTGGTGATCATATTCAAGAAAGTATTTTAACGACTTTACTGTTAAAAGAATTAGGTGTCGCAAAAGTTTGGGTGAAAGCTCGAAATGAACAACACCACCGGGTACTTGAGAAAATTGGAGCGGACCGAATAATTCATCCAGAGCTTGATATGGGTATTCGTATTGCTCACAGCTTAGACTCGGAGAAAATTATTGACTACGTTGAGATTTCCGCTGATCATAGCATTTTAGAACTACAAGCTACAAAAAAAATTTCAGGCAAAACCCTTGCTGGATTAAATATACGAAAAAAATACAATTGTAATGTACTAGGCATTAAATCAGGCGGTAAACTAACAATTACACCGATGCCTGACGACGTCATTAACGAGAAAGACATTATTATCATTTTAGGGGAGAATAAGGATTTAAAACGGTTTGAAAATCAAGTTCTATAATAGTAGTTTAACTGGCGTGTCTATTGACGTGCCGTCCTCTGCTTGTCGACAAAGTCTCGTAAAAACGAGACTGTCGACAAGCTTTTTTACTGATGAGTGAATAGACGATGTTTTTCCTGCTTTGTCCTTGCTCTATGCACACACTTCGCTTTTCGCGGACGACGGCCATAGCGAGAAGCTCATCTTCGAGTAATTATAGGAAAAAGTCGTGAACCTACATACTATCGCCGTTGAAGCTAAATAGAAGAAGTCAAACATTGCTAACAACTTCAAGAAAAACAAGACCGATCATGCTGACTTATAAACGTCTTGTTTTAGATTCCAAGATTTTCTCCACTTCGTATAATTAATCTGGATCATGATATACGGGCTTAAATAAAAAATAACCCTCTCATAAGTGTAAACTATACAGAAAATGAGACAGAATATTCATACGTACTATAGTACTAAATGTTAGAAAATTCATTTACTTATTCTCTTCGTTCCGGTAGCATAGATTTAAAAGTAATTGGAAGAACTTTTTAGGTTAAATCTTGAATCTCTTTTATTTATGAAGAAGGATAATTGAAAGGCGATTATTATGAAGATACTTTTTAAAATAACTTTTTGAAGTGAGGGATGATTAATTAAAACGAAACTGCACGTACATGAAGTGAATCGCGTAAATGTATTAAATATTATTCGATCAGAAGGACCAATATCAAAAGCAGAGATTGCAGAGCATGTTCAGGTGAGCCCGACAACAGTATCAACGATTCTAATGAAGCTGATGAGAGAAGACTATGTCAGAGAGGAAGGGATAGGGGACTCAACTGGTGGACGGAAGCCGGTATTATATCGATTTAACCCTGATAAAGCTTATATCATTGCGGTTTCAATGCGAAATTCTTCCATTCAATTGGCCGTTTTAAACTTGGCAGGGGATCGGAAGAAAGAACGTATATACAATGTGGAAAATGCTAAAGGAGAGACATATATTCATTATTTAATGAATGTGCTTTCGCTGTTTATTGATTCAATTAACAGTCAAACAAAATTTGTTGGAATTTCAATCGTTTGTCCAGGAGTCGTAGATGCAAAGAATGGCACCATCCTCTATAATGCAAAGCTTGATTTATATGACGTTGAGCTGAAAGCAAGGGTCGAACAGGCTTTTGGTCTTCAAACACATGTTGAGAATGATATGAATGCTCTTGTTATCGCGGAGAAACAGTTTGGTGATGCACCTTTCCGTGAAATGCTCTATCTGTCGATTGATGAAGGTGTAGGCTCTGGGATTGTTGTTAATGATCATATATTCCGTGGATACAGTGGCAGTGCTGGAGAAATAGGGCATATGTCCGTTGTTCCAGGTGGAATCAGTTGTTCTTGTGGCAATCAAGGTTGCTTAGAGAACTATGTTAGTTGGCCAGCTATATATGCTCGGATTCTCTCGGGCTGGTTTACACAAAAAGAAGATAGTTCCATTGTTGAAAAAGCAAATCGGATGCCGGAAATGATCAAACCTACCCATTTTGTTGAGTCAGTGTGCGAAGGGGATCCTTTTGCTCTAAAAATAGTAGAGGAGATGGCAGAATATATAGCTGTAGCCATTACAAATGTGCTTCATTTTATGAATCCACAAGCAGTTATTGTAAATGGAGAACATGTGGTAAACAATGAACCTCTAATTTCATTAATTAAAAAGAAGGTTGAGAGAAGAGCAATGAAGATTGTTACGAAAGATCTTGAAATTAGACAGACAGCATTAAGTAACGATATGAATTTGTTAGGTGCGCTAGCTGTTTTGCTCCAAGATGAAATGCAGGTTGGAAAATACAATGTATTTTTGCAACAGTAAAAAGTGTGAGGAGGCGAAGCATGAAAAGGTGGGCCAAATGGATAAGCTATCTGTAATTGCGTTAGGGACAGTGGGATGTAGTAATGGTGACGAAGAATCAGGTGGAGAGTCGATCAGTCTTGCTCTTTGGGATGAAAATGCGAGCGAAGCGGTAGATGGAGCAATTGCTTTATTTAAGGAAAAGCACCCTGGAGTCGAAGTAAATGTGACATATAGCCCGTTTTCACAATATTGGACAACTCTTAGGACAAGCATTGGAGCAGGAGCTGGCCCGGATCTTTTTTGGATGAATGCAGTGAATTTTTATCAATATGCAGAACCTGGTTTAATCCAAAACCTAGAACCATTTATAGAAGGTGACCCGGGTTTTGAAAAAAGCGATTATTATGAAAGTATGATTGACTTATACAGCTATGAAGATGAATTGCATGGTGCGCCGTACTTTGTTGATGCCATTGGTCTTTACTATAATAAAGAAATTTTTGATGAGGCTGGTGTTGATTATCCTGATGAAACGTGGACATGGGAAGACATTGAGCGAGTCGGTGCAGAGTTAACGGATCCAGAGGAAGGCATTTACGGTTATTTAGCCCCGATTGTCTCTAACCAATCTGGTTATTACAACTATATTCATCAAGCGGGTGGTGAAATTGTTAGTGAGGATCAGTTGGAATCAGGTTTTCGGACCGATGCGGCAAAAGAAGCGTTTGCGTTCGTCGAACGTTTGATTGATCAAGGCATTTCCCCAGATATTAAATCGCAAATACAAAATGACAACAATCAGTTATTTATGTCAAACCAACTTGCGATGATGCCAGCAATTTCCGTTATGGGGGTGACATATCGTGAGGAACTTGGTGACAAAGTAGATGTTGCTCCGTTGCCAAGTTATAAGGAGGAAGCATCGATTTTGCATGGCATTAGCTGGGCGATGAATAAGGAGGCTGACCATCCAGAGCTTGCATGGGAGTTAATGAAAGAACTTACAGGAGAAGCGGGAAATGACATTATCGCAGAAACGGGGTTTTCGACACCAGCAGCCCGTGCATCAGGCGATTTATGGCTTGAATCATTGCCGGGTATGAACTTGCAAGTATTTATTGATGCCCAGGAAACAGGGGCTCCTTACCCGCTTTCACGTAATACAATGGAATGGCAACGGATGGAGACAACAGAAATTCAAGGGGCGTTTTTGTCTGGAGAGTCGATTGATGACGTTCTTGAGCGTGTTGGATTAGAGATGGAAAGAATTTTAGGACAAGGACAAGAAGAGCAGGAATAAAGGGGGAAAGCAAATGACACGCGCTTCAGTGAATGTAGATTCTGCACCTGTATTAAAAAAGAAGAAATGGACAAAAGATGCGTGGTGGGCGCTTTTGTTTATCGGACCAACTTTTTTAGGCTTGTTTACATTTTATATTGGCCCTGCTATTGCTTCCTTTGCTCTGTCTTTTACTCACTGGGACGGGTTGACGTCTCCGACTTTTGCTGGTTTGGAAAATTTAATTGCTCTTTTCACGAGCCCTGTTTTTATGAGGTCGCTCTTAAATACAATTGTCTTTATGTTAGTCGCTGTCCCCGCCTCTGTAGCGTTTGCGACACTTGTCGCTGTCTTATTAAATCAAAGAATTAGAGGGATGATCTTTTACCGCGCACTTTATTTCCTGCCAGTAGTAACGATGCCAATCGCCGTTGGTATGGTATGGAAATGGCTCTATAACACTGAATTTGGTTTATTTAACTATCTTCTTGGTGCGGTAGGTTTACCGCAGCCAGAATGGTTGTTTAATCCGTCTATTGCGCTTCTTTCTGTTATTGCAGTGTATGTGTGGATGACAATTGGGAATAACGTCATTTTGATCTTAGCTGGTCTTCAGAGCGTGGATCCTGGCTACTACGAAGCAGCAGAGATTGATGGCGCCTCAAAGGTGAGACAGTTTTTTTCTATTACATTACCGTTAATTACACCTACTTTATTTTTTGTAATTGTGACTGCGATGATTAGTTCATTGCAAGTATTTGATTTATTATTTGTCATGATTGGCGATACGACTGCTTTAGTTGGACCACTGCGGACAATTGTGTATGGGGTGTATGAATCAGGCTTTATGTTCTCGCAAATGGGCTATGCTTCTGCACAGGCATTTATTTTGTTCTTGTTGATTCTTGGGATTACGATTTTGCAATTTGTGGGGCAGAAAAAATGGGTACATTATGATGGTTAATCCGGGAGAGGGTGAGTGTGCATGAAAAAGGCTTGGATTCATTTGTTGCTTATTGTTGGTGCAATTGTGATGATCATTCCATTTTTCTGGATGATTTCTACATCATTCAAATCTTATTTAGAGTCGATGCAAATTCCGCCAACCATCTTTCCAGAACAACTACGGCTAGAAAACTATGCAGGTGTGTTCGAAAGTGCCGATTTTTTAACGTATTATGCAAACACCATTTTTGTCACTGTTGTTCGAACGGCTGCCCAATTGTTTCTTTGTTCTATGGCGGCATATGCCTTTGCTCGACTTGAATTCCCTTTTAAAAATACGTTGTTCATATTAATTTTATCCGTGTTAATGGTTCCAATCCAAGTTATCTTGATACCAAATTATGCATTGTTATCACAGTTTGGATGGATTGATACTTTCTATGCTCTAATCGTACCGGGGATTTTCAGTGCATTTGGTGTGTTTCTGCTGCGGCAATTTTTTATGGGAATTCCTAAGGAGCTTGATGAGGCAGCGATCATTGATGGGTGCTCAAAGTGGGGTGTGTATTGGCGAGTGATTTTGCCTAATGCTAAACCGGCTCTTGTTGCTCTTGGCATTTTCACTGTACTGGCATCATGGAATGATTTTATGTGGCCACTTGTGATGACAAACTCTGCCGATATGCGTGTTCTCTCTGTAGCATTGCCAATTTTGAAGGTCAATATACAACAGAATATCCGTTATTAATGGCCGCTGCACTTATGTCAACAATTCCAATGTTAATAATGTTTCTTTTCTTACAAAAGCATTTAATTGCAGGAATTGCACTAGGTGGAGTGCGAAGATAGTAAAGACGAAATTAAAAAGAGTTAGGAGATGTGAATATGATTCGAGTAATGGTTGTTGGTCTCGGCACAATGGGGTCCGTACATGCTGCTAGTTATGCGGGGATGGAAGATGCAGAGCTAACTGCAGTTGTGGATATAAGGGAGAAAAGAGCGAATGAGCTTGCAAAGAAATATGGTGCCAAAGCGTTTTATTCTTTCGATGAAGCAGCAGCAGTAGTAGGTTCAGAAATTGATGTGATCTCCGTCTGTTTGCCAACAGATCTTCATCCTGAATATGTAAAGAAAGCTGCTGATTTAAACGTTTCTATCATATGTGAGAAGCCTCTCGCAAGGTCTCTAGAATCTGCGCAAGATATGATTTCCTACTGTCAACAAAAAGAAGTAAACCTCTATGTTGGTCATGTTGTACGATTTTTCCCCGAGTATCAAAGAGCGAAGCAAGTTCTTGATGGAGGTGCTATTGGAAAAGTTGGTGTTGTTCGGACAACAAGAGGCGGTTCTTTTCCAGTTGCAACAGAGGATTGGTATGCAAACACCGATCGGAGTGGAGGACTTGTGCTTGATTTAATGGTCCATGATTTTGATTTTTTACGTTGGTGTTTCGGTGAAGTTGAGCGGGTGTACGCACGGAATATGGCAGGTATTTCAGGAGTGAACGCACAACGGAAGGATTATGCACTTGTCACGATTCGTTTTACCAATGGAGTTATTGCCCACCTGGAAGGAACATGGCCCATGAAGGTTTTAGAACATCATTTGAAATTGCTGGAAGGGACGGCATTATTCATTATGATAGCCAAAAGAATCAAGCGCTTGTGGCGGAAAAAGGTAGTCCTGATGGAAAACCTGGGGTTGCCGTTCCTGAAAGTCCGTTAAAATCTTCCCCTTATGACTTAGAGCTAAGGCATTTCATTGAGTGTATAAAAACGAACAGAGAGCCTATTGTCACTGCTGATGATGCGTATAAAGCGGTGGAAATCGCAATGGCCGCTCTTCAATCGATAAAAGAGAAAAAGCCAGTAACCATTCATTCGCAAACGGTACAGTTATAATGAAGGAGGAGATAAGAATGAACGTAGGAATAATTAGCTTTGCACATGGCCACGCCCATGCATATGCGTCAAGTTTGGTCGGGATTGATGATGTAACTATTGTTGGGATTGCGGATGATAATGAGGAGCGAGGCAGAGAAGCTGCGAACCAATACAAAACGACATACTACAATTCATACAAGGAACTGCTCAATCAAGGACTTGATGCAGTCATTGTCACTTCAGAAAATGCGCGCCATAAAGAACATGCGATAGCAGCGGCGCAGGCAGGTGCTGCTGTTCTATGTGAAAAGCCAATTGCTCATACGGTACAAGATGCTCAGGAATTGATCGCTGCCTGCGATGAAGCAGGGGTTTTGCTTCAAACTGCCTTTCCTGTTCGTTTTAATGAAGCGATTAAACGAGCGAAAGCACGGATTGATGCAGGAGAGTTTGGAGATATTATCGCCGTTAAAGGAACAAACAGAGGGAAGAATCCTGGTGGGTGGTTTAACGACAAACAGCTTGCAGGTGGAGGAGCAGTAATTGACCATACGGTTCATGTAGTCGATATTATGCGCTGGGTTCTGAAAGAGGAGGTACAGGACGTTTATGCGGAAATTGACCAACACTTCTCGACGAATGATATTGACGATGCTGGAGTCCTGTCATTCACATTTGAGAGTGGTATTTTTGCAACTTTAGACTGCAGTTGGTCACGCAATTCCAACTTTCCGACATGGGGAGATGTTACGCTTGAGTTTATCGGGACAGAAGGAACGTTGAAAGTGGATGCACAGCGCAAAAGTTAGATTTATTCCATACTGGTGGCCTGAAGTATGACTTCTGGGGCGACAATATGGACGATAGCCTTGTACGAGATTTTATTGAGAGTGTGCGTGAGAAACGCCAACCGTCTGTTACAGGAACGGATGGCCTTAGAGCGCTAGAAGTGGCGATTGGTGCTTATGCCTCTGCTGCTAAAGGAGAAGTTGTTGCTTTGCGCGGAATTGAAAGAGAAAGGGTGTCTCCATGAAAAAAGGTATAAACCAATGGTGTTATCCTGCAGGTACACCACTTGATAGCGTACTTGAGTGGACGAAAGAGGCGGGGTTTTCTTCAATTGAATTAAATGTAGGCCATTCTGGCGACGTAGGGCTTACGCTTGATACTACTCCAGAAGAAGCGAAGGAAATTGTCAAGCAAATACAAACGGTGGGGCTTGAGATTGACAGTCTTTCAACCGCATTGTTGTGGGAGACTCCCCTCTCTGCAAAGGAAGAGTCTGTACAGGAAGATGGCAAACAAGTAGTGAAAAAAATGCTTGAACTTGCTCATACATTAAAGGCTAGTACGGTTCTGGTTGTGCCCGGGGTCGTCACACAAGACGTCCCGTATGATCAATGTTATAAACGAAGCTTGTCTGCATTAAAAGAGCTTGCGCCATTAGCTGAACAATTAAATGTATCGATTGGGATTGAAAATGTATGGAACCGCTTCCTCCTGTCTCCACTCGAAATGGTTGCTTATATTGATGGAGTTGCTTCGACTCACGTCGGTGCCTATTTCGATGTTGGCAATGTACTACAGTTTGGTTACCCAGAACAGTGGATATCGATCTTAGGTGAACGAATTTTAAAAGTGCATGTGAAAGATTTTAAAACAAGCATTGGCAATATGACAGGATTTACGAATCTTCTATCCGGAGACGTGGATTGGGTAAATGTAATGAAAGAACTTAAGAGGATTGGCTATACAGGAGAGCTGACGGCAGAGCTAACGCCATATGCACATGATCCTGCAGCTCTTGCATTTGATACAGCGCGACATATGGATGTGTTACTTGGTACAGGAAAAACAAGGCAGTATATGTAACGGGGAAACGGCCTTCTTGGCCGTTTCAGACTGAAGATAAACGCTCGCATACGTCGTCGCTCGATTCGGTCATATGCTCATGAACCTCTTGTTCGATTGGCATCTTCCCTCGTCTTCGCTCCTAGTCTGACAAACGTTTTCTTTTCAGTCTGGATCGGTTATCGACGTTGTCGCCAACCTCAAACGGCCTTCTTGGCCGTTTTTTGTTGGAAATCAGTAGTAATGCATGTTTGTGCATAAAGACTAGGCTGAAAGTAATAGTTTGATCCAATTTATTGGATGATTAGGGCGTGTTTAGGCTAATGATAGATTGAATATTCTATGGGGGACTTTTAGAATTAGATATAACTGGAAAATTTAAAAAAGGAGGGGCCTCATGGATCATTCATTCCAAATTGAACGGCTTCAAATGAGCATAAGCTCTCTTCGAGGAGATATACGGCAGACTGAACAAGAGATTGAGAGGCTCCAAACAGCAAAAAGTACATTAATTCAAGAACAACAATTTCTTCACAATGACAAAGCGGCCACGAAGCAACCGGAGCTAAGCTACGATATGTGGCGGGGAAAAGAAACGGAAGAACATGAGCAGAAGCGCTTTCAATTAGAAATGTCCTATAGTTATTCACAAGAACAGCTAGAAGGAATCATTACAACGATTGAAACGAAAATATCGGATTTGCGCAACAGTATTAACAACAGTTATCAATCAATACAGTCAAAGCAATCGAGCATTGATTCGTTAAGGCGTGCACAAAAAAATTGAGGTGAGGTGAGAGAAGATGGCAGAGATTAAAGTAGATGAAGCAGAAGCAATCGCTGTGTTTCAGGATGTTGCCAAGTCGATAGATGCGTTTACTGCTAAAGAAGCAGATATGGGTATCGCAACCTCGTCAATGGAGTTTATTGGTAAGGTAACAGATCTAGAAACGACGTATAGAAGCCAAATACAAGCATATATAGAAGCCTTAAAAAAAGATTGAACAGGAGAGCGAAAGCTTAATTAAAACATATGGTGAAAAAGATGCAGAGTTAGCTAACCAATTCTAAAAGGGGTTTAAGAAGATGAAAGTTCTTGATGTGCAGGAAGTGATTAATGGGATCGATCAACTTGTGAAAGCGAAGAAAGAGGACGCTACGAGTCTAGAGACAATCGAAGGAAGCATCCGTAAAATCCATAATCTTCATTCTTTAGAAGGAGAAGGCGGCAACGCAATTAAAGATCATTTCTCGCAATTGCATTTGCCATCTTTGCGTTTTTTTCAAACCTTTATTGAACAATACATCCAACAACTAGAAATGATGAAATCCTATATCCTTAATTTTGAAACAAACAACGCTTTAGTACGACAAGAATTCTTGCAAGACACCATTCCAAACGGAATCGACCGGGTTTTAGACAATGCAGAGACACGGACACAAGCGATTAACCAAGCCTGCTCATCTGTTAGTGATTTGGTATACACAGAAACATTTGGAATGGAAGGTGTAAAAGCTTGGGCTGATCAGTTAAAAACTCATGCCTCTGAAACCGCTGAACGATTGGAAGAACTAGATATTGAAAACCAAAGCCTTGCGAGTGAAGCAGAGGCAACGTTAACGGAACTCATCAGTTCAACAAATAAAGTGATTAATTGGTCGACGGGTGGTCCAATTGTCTCCCAGGCTGTACAGCAAGAGATTGATACTCACTTCAAAGAAAACGATGTTTACTACACGATGTGGTCGGAAGCAATGGAAATAGCCTCAGCCGAAGACCCGACTCTAATGGGCGCAGTCGCCAATTGGTTTGGTACCGCCGGACAATTTTTTAAAGGTATGGATGTCGTAAAAGGTGCAGGTGCGTTTGCGGTGATCGCATCGAAGCGGCTGAGTTTTGAGAGAGCGGGGAACGGGATTTTTCATGTGAGAAATCATAAGGACTGGGTACAAGTAAATGGGAAATATAAATCAAGAGTGGCAACTAGTTTAAATGCTATTATGAGAAAGTACGGCAACAAGAACTCAAGTGTGAAATTCTTAAATCAATTAGGAAGATTAAACAACCAACCAACGAATTTTCTTCGTAAATTAGTTGGGGTTGAGACAAGTCAGTCGAAGATAGCATATGGTTCTCTTTTTAAGTCCAATGCTGCAAATGTTGCACTAAATGTCGATAAAGCAAAAGAATATGTTACTCGAGTTGACGTGAAAGAGACTGCAAAAGCAGCTAAGAATACGTTTGCGAGTACGATTAAGCGTGTGCCGTTAGTTGGAACCGTTGTTTCAGTAGGAAGCAATGTTTCAGAGTTATGGAAGGATGAAAATAAACAGAAGAACGGTTCGGAGAGAGTGGGTAGAATGGCAGCAGGATTTGGAATGGATCTTGGTGTAGCGGGGCTTACAGCAGGTGGTGCAGCTATTGGTTCAATGATCATGCCTGGAGTAGGTACTGTGATTGGTGGTGCTGTTGGAGCAACAGTGGGTATAGTTGGCTCAATAGTAATTGATGAAAGAGTAAAAGATTTCGGTGAGCATCTAGGTAAAAAGGCAGGCGAAGGGATAGAATGGATAGGAGAAAGAGTAGAAGGAATTACAGATTCAATAGGTGATACTGTATCCAATGCTGGAAACTTTATTGGCAAAATGTTTCGCTAGATTATAAGTTCCACTGTTCATGTACTTAAACAAACGATAAGTATGATGGGATTGATTGGATAGAAAAAGAATTTTGGGAAGTGACAAAAAAGCATTAAATGATACTGTGTCTAAAGCTACTGATTTTTTAGGCAGCTGGTTCGGATAGTTTGAAAAGGAGCGCATCATGTATTCACTCAAAAGAAGTATAAAGGTCTTCATAATGGGACAGACGTGGTTACTTATTTTGTTAGCCATACTAGCAGTTAATTTTAATTATTGGATAAAACCACAGAATTCATTAATTGGATTAATTGGTTTTACAGAGATCTTTATTATTTTGTTAGCTTTGTTGTCAGGAATAAGAACAAAAAAACAATTACCATTAAAAAGAGAGAATCCATACTCTTTCAAGGGTCTCCTCAAAAGCTTTTGGGCAACCATTCCCCTTGTTGTGTTCTTCAGTTTTTCAATGTGGAATATATCGCCTGACAATGGCGTACCTTTTCCTTCAGGGTTATTGGCAGGCTATTTGATTATCAATGGTGTGTTTGCATTTGCGTCTTTGTTTGCACCTAACTATATCATCGCAATTTATTTATCAAATGTTTATGACGAAAAAAACAGTTCCTATTTAAGTGAAGGGTATCGGCACTTAGCTTCTTTCTTTTGGTCATTAAATGCAGAAGTGCAAATTCTTCTGAGGGGGTTACCTTTTGTTATTCAACGATTAATGAACCTTGTTTTTATTGTTGTCATTATTCTTTTTTTTGGATTGACTTTGTTATTATTTGATGCTCTTTAATATAGCAGGAAACAATCAATTCTCTACCATTAGAATCAATAGGAGGTCCTCAATGATCAAAGACAAGCAAATCTCTCTATCAACAGAAGAATTAGTTGCTGCATTTACTTTATGCGGATATGAAAAAGCAGCGGCAGATATTATAAATGAACGACAATTTGCCCAAACGGAGGAACAACTTGTTACTTTTTCGAATCAAGCTGAATCTTTATTAAACAATCGTGGCTACTGGGATGAAACTCGCTCAACGAATCTTGTAAAAGGACTAGAAAGTTTTATTTATTTGTTGTTCAAGTCAGAGAAAAAGACGCGCTGTGTTTACGGAAACCATGTGCTCATTTTTCATCAACTTGAGGGCGACGAGATGATTATTCAAACTTTTAAAGGAATGGAACATCGTTTTGAACTTGCAAAACACGATGATCCGTTGTGGGAAAAAATAGCTTCGTTCTATGGTTTAGAAGATTCGAAAGTAGATTTACCAGAAGGTTTTTCACTGGATTCAGAAGGCTTTGATTTATTTTCTCAAGCGAAAAGTGAAGAAGTAGATGCCATTATTCGAGATCAAATCTACCCTGAAATGTTTAATATTTTCTTAAATGATTATCGTAATAATCGCTTTGAGTTAGAAAATTTTTCTTTGTTGCTGTCTAGTTATTCAAGAGACGAGAGCGAACTTGTACAAGTCAATTTTCTGTTAAAAAGTAAGGGTTTTATGTGGTTGATTGATTATTCGTTGATAGAAGAAAAAGATGAGATTCACTTTAAAGCACTGGCGCCAAAAGAGTGTTTTGAAGGAATTGTTTATGTGATGCTTGATTGGTATAAACAAGCTGATTAAAATCTGTTTTAACGATAAATAGTTTCAGTGGAGGCAGCTTAATTTGTAGCTGCCTCTATTTGAGAGGGGCTATATTCATTGCGACTCTCTCGTCTTTCCATCCTAAATTTGGTAGAATGGTAGAAAGGAAGAAGGAGTTGATTTGCACATGCCAACTTATTATAAAGAACAATTGGATTTCACTGATACAACAATTTTAGAAAATAAATTTAAAGAGCTACTGGAAATCCCACTTGATTCCGTGCAACAATTAGAAGTTTTCCTTAAGAAAGAATCAGAGTTACTTAGTCAAGTTGAAGAAATGTTAACTGGACATTACATCGATTTTAATAGCCATAGTGATTCAGAAGAGGCGAAACGGGTATTTGAGCATGATCAACAAGTTATTACGCCGCTTATAAAGACGTATGAGGCAAAACTAGACCAAGTTTTTTTACAAGCACAGGCGTTGTCAGATTTGCCTCAAGAGGAATATGGTTATTTGGTTAAAAGAAGGAAAAATGCGGAGAGCTTGTTTCGAGAAGAAAACGTGAAATTGGAAGTTGAAGAAGACCGGTTAACAACCAATTATTTTGAACATACAGGCTCGTTAACAGTTAACTGGGATGGAGAAGAGTTAACTCTTGCCCAACTTGCTCCATATTTACAAGCTGAAGACCGTGAAGATAGAAAAAAAGCGATGACTCTTATGCGAGAAACGATGATTAAAAAAGAAGAACCGCTGCAACAGATTATGTCGGAGCTAATTAAGTTACGGCAGCATAAGGCTGATAATGCAGGGCTTGCGAATTATCGCGATTATATGTTTAAGTCATATGAACGATTTGACTATACGCAGATGATTGTAAGACATTGGCGGAAAGTGTCGCACGGTATGTAAAGCCGCTAAAAGAAAAATTACAGGTGAAACATGCAAAGGCACTGGGCGTTGAGACTTATAAGCCTTGGGATCAGAGTGCGGTATTACCAGGGCAAGCTCCACTAAAACCATTTGATAGCACAGGCGAGCTTATTGCAAAAGGACGTAGCATTTTAGCTACGCTTGATCCGAGGTTTGGAGAATTGCTCCATTTGATGGATGATCAAGGAATGCTTGATTTGGAGAGTCGAAAAAGCAAATCACCTGGGGGCTTTTGTGCTCCTTTGCCGATATCCGGTTTATCTTTTATCTTTATGAATCATGCGAAAACACAAGATGACATGACGACGCTTTTCCATGAGATGGGTCACTGCATTCATAATGATTTGAATAAAGATATTCCACTACGGATGTATCGTGAAACGCCAATGGAATCAAGTGAGCTTGCGAGTATGGCGATGGAATTATTTACGATGGATCAATGGGAACAATTTTATTGTTCGAAAGAAGATTCGATCCGTGCGAAGCGGGAACAACTTAAGTCCATTGTTGATTTTCTGCCAGTTGGCATGGTTATTGATCAATTTCAACATTGGCTTTATGAAAAACCGACTCATTCACCACAAGAACGAAACGAGAAATACCGTGAGCTTATCCAAGTGATTGACGCGAATGTAGCCGATTGGTCTGGTTATGAGAAATGGCAGGAATCTGCATGGATGCGTGTGCTTCATATCTTTGAAGTACCATTCTATTATGTGGAATATGTCATTGCACAGCTAGGCGCATTGCAGTTATATAAAAGGTACAAGGCAGATCCGGAAGAAGCACTAGCTCTTTACAAGAAAGCCTTATCTCTTGGTAGTTCAAAACCTCTTTCTGAAGTGTATGAAGCTGCGGGAATTCGGTTTGATTTTTCAGCTGAAACAATTAAGCAGTTGATGGTGTTTGTTGGAGAAGAGCTAGAAGCGTTAGAGCGACCTTAACAAGCAAAGTAATGAGTATAGAGAAAGGCGTGACCCGACAAACGGATGGGGCACGCTTTTTTATTTCATTTAAGAAAGTAATTCAATGAAACAGGAGGTTAGCTAACAAGGAGGGAGGGAAATTAAGGCAGTGAGTGGAACAGTCATAATGAAAGGAATTTTGGAAGGGGAGACGTCAAATGGGTTCATTGCAGATTCAAACGGATTACGGAACGATTGATGGTGTACTTGAAAAAGGGATTAGAAGTTGGAAAGGGATTCCTTATGCAGAACCTCCAATTGAAGATAGAAGATTTAAAGCACCTGTACCTAAAAAATGTTGGGCGGGGGTTTTGAAAGCGAATTCATTTGGTCCAGTTTGTCCCCAGCCAGAATCTGGTGCTGCTGGATTACTTGGTGAAGAAATGACAGAAGGTGAAGTCCAATCAGAAGACTGTCTTTACTTAAATGTATGGGCGCCAGAGGATGCTAAAGAGGCGTCTTTGCCAGTGATGGTCTGGATTCATGGCGGGGCATTTGTGACGGGGAGTGGTAGTTTACCTATCTATGATGGAGCCCCACTTGCTGAAAGAGGAAACGTGGTCGTAGTGACGATTAATTATCGATTAGGTCCGTTTGGTTTTATGCATATGTCTCCGTTTGGAGAAGAATTTGTATCAAATGCTGGATTGCTTGATCAAATTGCGGCCTTACAATGGGTGAAGGATCAAATTGCTCCTTTTGGCGGAAATCCAACAAACATGACCGTGTTTGGAGAATCGGCAGGAAGCATGAGTATTGCTGGATTACTAGCGATGCCAATGGCAAAGGGACTCTTTAATAAAGCGATCATGCAGAGTGGTGCATCTCAATCTTTGTCAGGTCCAAAAGGCAAAGAAGTAGCAATGGGTATGCTTCAAATACTGGAGCTGGAAGTGAATGACGTACATCGATTAAAGAATATACCGGCTAAACGAATAGTGGAAGCTGGTTTGAAGTTAACAGAGAAACTTGGTAGTGGGGGACTGACGATGTTGTTTCAGCCAGTCGTTGAGGCAAATACATTGCCACTTCCACCGATTGAGGCGATTATACAAGGTCAGGCAAAGGATATTCCGCTCTTGATTGGTACAAATTTACATGAGGGGTTGTTGTTTTTCCGAGAAGATATGCAATTGCCTAAAAAAGAAGATGTTCTAAAGGGTATGAAAGTGATGACCGGTGGTGCTGAACAGTTGGATACCGTCTTAGCTGAATATCCAGGTACGGCAAAGGGATATGCGGATATGATGACGGATCTTTACTTTTGGCGTTCTTCATTAGCATTTGCGTCCGAGCAAAACAAGCATGCCACGGTATATATGTATCGATTTGACTGGACCTATTCTGACCATCCAGTTTTAAAAGACGCGGTTCATGCGGCGGAATTGTTTTTTGTTTTTAACCATTTACACCTCTTTGAAAAGGTAGGCGTATCGATCGATGAACAAACGAGGAAGCTTGCCAATTCCATGCAAGATGCATGGGCGAACTTTGCTGCGGCGGGAACACCAACAAGTTCTAATCTACCATGGCCTCAATATGAACAGCAAGGAAGAAAAACATTGATTTTTGACCGTGAAATGGGGCTTGTTGAAGATCCAATGGTAGCAAAACGTAAAGCACTTGGATTATAGAGGAGGGGCTGCGTGTTTATATGCAGCCGCTTTTCCTTTATGAAGGTTAACCACAACGGTTGAGCATACCACGGCGGATTAGTTCTGTTTCTAGAATTGAAATAAAGTCAGCACTTAGTCCATGTTCGAGCGCTTGTTGATAGGATTCTAGCAGCAGATCATTTGATAAATGGCCTAGCATGGCAATGCTCCCCTCTGCAAAAGTTAATAAACGTTGCTTCTTTTTCTAATTATAACACAATATATAGTGTTTTGGGTAGGCTGTTAACACTATATATCCGAAAAAGTCTGATTTGGAGTGAGTCATTTAGACTTGGACGATGCTTTTGATTAAGCGAAGGTTAAGCCATTCGTAATCATCAGAGAAAACGACTTTAATACGTTTATTTAGTTCGTCAAGTTTATCGATTGTGCAAGTTAGCTCCTGATAGCGTCCATTCACCCAATAAGTAACGATAACATCATGGGTATGGTTTAATGCGTCTATAATAATCATTCCAAGCTCTTGCCACTGATCATCAGCTAGTTCCTCATGCAAGGGGACATCATTTTCTTGTTCTTGCATGTTAATCCATGCTTCTTTATGTTCAGGAGCATCATTCGGCTGCTTTCCCAGAGTAAATTGCCTCTTGCTATATATCGTTCTTCTTTTCGCATTCGTAAACACCCTTTCTAAGTATACAGACAGGAACGTTTGTTTGTTATTATAATCGAATGTACGTTTGGTTATCAATAGGGAAAAACAGGGATTTAAAGCTTTTTCTGTCGCAATACGTTGGTAATGAGAAGAGATGGAATAAAAGACCAAAAAAAGAGCCGTGCGCAAAACGCAAGGCTAGGGATATTCAACAACATCCTTTAACGATCAAGTTCTGTTTCCTGGTTATTAATGACTGTACCATCAAGTGTTCCTTCGCATATACGTTTCATAACTCCAGGCTTGTCAAAATCAAAGATATGTACAGGTAAGTCGTAATCACGTGCCAAGAGGAGGGCTGCTTGATCCATCACACGGATATCATTTTTAACAATGTCATCGTAATTCAAGTTCTTGAACAGTTGCGCAGAATCGTTTTTGTTAGGATCTGATGTATAAACGCCATCAATACCTTGTTTTGCAGCAAATAAAGCATCACATTCCATCTCTAATGCACGTTGAACGCTAGGGTAGTCCGTTGTGACAAAAGGTTGACCATTCCCCCCACCGAATATAACAACATATCCTTTTTCGAGATAATTCATCCCTTTTAAACGAATATACGGTTCCGCGACCGATTGAGTAGGGATGGAAGTCATAACGCGGATTTCCTGTTTTGTTTTTGCTTTAAGTACACCTCTTAGCATCAGGCTGTTAATGATCGTACCTAACGTTCCAATGTTGTCGGCTTCAACGCGGTCAATTCCCCATTGTTCTGCTAAGTTCCCACGAAAGATATTGCCACCACCAACAACAATACATACTTCAATTTCTAGTTCAATCAAGGAAATGAGTTCATTTGTAATATGTTCTAAGTTATCAGTTCCGAAGCTATTGCCTTTTTTATCAGCCAATGCCCCGCCGCTAAGCTTTACGAGTACTCGTTTATAGGTCAAAAAAAAAGCCTCCATTCTAAACGTCTAACGACGATAATTCGACAGAGTATGAAGGAAATCCTGTAGAAATGTTTTTATTTAGGAAAAGGTTTGAAATGAGGTTTTCAAAAAAAAATTTACGGGTATGAGTATGTGGACGTTCTGTAGAAAAGAGGGAATTCATGAATTGGATTTTAAACCGGCCTAAATTAGTGATTTTATTCTTTATTATGTTGACGGCAATTGGCGCAATTAGTTTCTCACAAATGCCGCAGCGAGAAATACCAGAATTCGCACCGCCGATTGGTCAGATTACGACTGCTTTTCCTGGCGCCACATCTGAAGCTGTGGAACAACAAGTGACCAATCAGATTGAAGATGTGCTTGGTCAGTTTGATGAAATTGAACAATATGAATCGGTTTCGGCACCAAGTATTTCTCTTATTACGGTCGAACTCGACGAAAGTGTCGGAAATGTCGAGAGTGTGTGGAATGATATTAGTCAAAGCATGAATCAAGCCGCGGCTGGATTCCCAGATAACACACTCGAACCAGAGCTTGATACGAATCTTGGAGATCAGGGGCTTGCTACGTATCAAATTACGTACGATGATGACGTAAGCATAGAAGTACTTCAGGAGGCAATTGAAACGTATGCAAGCGACATTTCTGGTTTGACCGACATTATCGGTCTAGATGTACAAGGAGCGTTGGAAAAAGAAATTTTTGTTACTCTTGATGCAGAAGCGATGGAGGATGCGGAGATCTCTTTTGGACAAGTGATTGGTATCCTTGATGGAGAAAATGATACCGCCCCCATTGGAGAATGGCAGGATGATCGCGGCACGTATCCTATTAATCTTGATACATATTCATCTGTGGATGCGTATAATCAGCTGCCAGTTGGTGTGGATGAAGAAGGAGAAATGATTCGTTTAGCTGATGTTGGTACGATGGAGGAAACTTATAAGCAGAGAGAAGAAACGGTTCAATACAATGGAGAGCAGGCATTGTCACTTACATTTACACTTCGCTCTGGAAGTAGTGTTCCGGCAGCGCAAAATGAGTTAGATCGCTTTGTCGAACAGCTTGAAGGTGACTTGCCTGAAGGTGCTGAAATGGAGCTTTTGTATACACAGGCGGAACTCGTTTCAGAATTATTTATTGATCTCGCGCTCTCATTTGCGTTTGCTGTGCTAGCTGTGTTAATTGTTTGTTCACTAGGACTTCGAATTGGTACGGCTTTAAGTGTAGCAATGGCTGTGCCGATTTCGTTAAGCATTGGTTCAATCGCACTTACATTCTTTAATGTTGATTTAAATCAGATCTCATTAATTGCCTATATTCTTGTACTAGCGATTCTTGTTGATGATGCGATTGTTGTGAATGACAATATTGAGCGACAATTGCGGGAGGGGAAAGCACCAAAAGAAGCTGCAAGAAAAGGAACTCGGGAAGTGCTTGTTTCCGTTATTACATCGACCATAATTGTTGTCTTTACGTTTTTCCCGATTTTGTTTCTTCCTGGTGGAGCAGGAGAATTTATTCGTCCTTTACCAGTTGTCGTAATAAGTGCAATTATTGCATCCACATTAGTTGGGCTAATCGCATCCCAGTTTACCGGGTGTGGAAGGAACAACGTAAACCATCGACGAAAAAAGAGAGGCCAGCTGGAATTCTAGGACCATTTCTTACGAAAGCAGGTCAAACTTATAGTCAGAAATGGATGCCTAGTGTTGTAAAACATCCATTTTACGTTGGCTTTGGTGGATTGCTTATTGGAACGGCAGCTTATGCACTGATCCCGTGGATTCCGATTGAATTCTTTCCAGATTCGGACCGGGAAGAAGTATTTATTGAAACGACACTAGCTGACGGGACACCACTTGAACAAACCGAAGAGCAGTCTAAAGAAATGGCTACTTGGATTGCTGAACATGATTTTGTTCAATCCGTATCCACATACACCGGTACATCTATCCCTCGACTATTCAATTCTGGGGGTGGGGGCGAGGAAAGTGAAAATATGGCCAATTTCCTCGTATTTATTAATAAAGAACAAGTTGAAGCACGAACAGCGATGGACGAATGGAGCGAAACACTTCCGGAAACATTTGAGAATCTCGAATCCTATGAAGTCTCTATTATTGAATCCGGTCCTCCCGTTGGAGCGCCAATCGCTATTGAAATGACTGGACCGTCTATATCGGAATTAATGGAAAAAAGTGCAGCAGCACAAGACATTCTCGCAAATGCAAATGGAATTGTAAACGTTGATGACGATGTTGGAACGCTTGTTGATTCCTATTTGCTTGAATTAGATAGAGACACAATGGAAGAAAACGGTTTAGCGAGCAGTGACATTGCCGGTGCTCTAGCGGCAGTAGGTGAGGGAATTCCATTAGGTACGTTTGATGTTGACGGCGAATTACTTGATTGGCGTCTTGCATATGAAGGAAATGAGGTTGATCTGCTAGAGCAAGTAACGATTACCGGTAATACACAACAAGCGGTTGCTCTCGCTGATCTTGTTTCAATGAAGGAGGAAGCACTACAACCGCGAATTCCCCATAAAGATGGAAAGCGGACGATTACGGTTCGAGCTTTTCCAGCAGATGGGCAGTCTACAGATGACATTATTGAGGAAGTAGAAGATGAATTGCTTGCCCTTGAAGACGAAGAGCACTCACTTGTGATCGGCGGAGAAACATCGGAACGAACTGATGTGTTTATCCAAATTGGACAAATCTTTATTCTCGTTGTCTTTTTAATTTTGATCGTCATGGTTATTCAGTTCTATTCCATTACGATTCCCTTTATCATATTGAGTGCGGTGTATCTTGCTTTCTCTGGGGCAATGATTGGTTTGTTTATCACGCAAACAGGTCTTGGATTTATGTCACTAATGGGTGGAGTTAGCCTTGCTGGCATTGTTGTCCGTAACGGAATTGTGTTAATTGAATTCATTGAGCAACGACGAAAAGCAGGGCTTTGCCCGAAGGAGGCTGTTCTTTTAGCAGCTGAACAGCGTTTTCGTCCAATTGTTCTAACGTCATTAACAACAATTGCCGGCCTATTGCCGATAGCACTTGGAAATAGTACACTCTTTAAGCCACTTGGTATAACAATTGTTTCTGGAGCGTTATTTTCAGCGATCTTGACTCTTTTTGTTGTACCAGCTCTGTACTTAGTGCGAGTAAGATGGAAAGAAGGGAAGATATCATAAAAAAAAGCCTGGAGCAACCATTTGGTGGCTCCAGGCTTTTTTTTATATAAGAGATTCTACTGTCCAATACGAACTATTTTGTAGTAAATGGGCATTTAGTTTGTTGGCCAACGATTGTGCGGCAACAGAATCAGAAAAGGTTTTATCTTGTTGGCTGTTCGTGTCCTTTAGGGTTTCTGTCACCCCGCCAATGATACGTACTAATTTGTACATGTTGGGGTTCCTCCTAATTTCAATTCAGCCGTATAATGCACTGTTCTTCTATTGTGTCACATTATGTCTAGAATTGATAGGGGAATAACAAGCAAATTATTATACCCGATTTGGATTGAAGTGAAACTTGTTATTAATGAGGAAAATTTAACCATGCTGATCGAAGATGGTTAAGCATCTGTCAAAGGAAACTGGACTTCCGTCAGCCATTCATAATCTTTGTCTTTATTCCAAATACCATCAATGACTGCTTCACGAGGAGGACCAGATAGTGTATAAGGGTTATGAGCAAGCCAGTGATGTAGCGCGGCATGAGTTTCTCGAATGGATTCATATGGACCGCGATGAATGAGGCATGCCGCTTTTGGAACCTCAGGTATGGGTTTAAAAACGAGGTCCCCTTGATTTGGTTTTAGCTCTGTTACAGCTTCACATAATTCGACATCAATATCTTTTTCTTTGAACTCTTGATCGTGAAATGTTTGAAAACAGTACTCAATTGGATCAACCTGGCAGCCTAATGCTTTCATTCGTTCACCCATTTCCGGAAATAAGGTAAATAAGTCGGCATGGCTATTAATCTTGACACGCATCGAAGCAACAATGACAGAAGGAAGGCTTTTCATATAGATGTCGGGAGCATGATCCTGTGCAAGATAATATTCCACCTGTGCTAACTGTTGAGTTAGGGAAGCAATATCCGTTAAAATCTGTGCTTTTTTTGCGTGAATGAGCTGAGGCATTGATGTTTTATTTATTGCTTTTTTAATTTCTGCAATCGAAAAACCGATTTGTCGAAGAGCCATAATTTGATGGAGTTCACTAAATTGTTTTGATGAATAATAGCGATATCCGTTTTTTTCATCAATATGAGCAGGCTTTAAGATTCCAGTTTTGTCATAATGGCGCAGCATTTTGACTGTCACCCGATTCATTTTGGAAAAGGCACCAATACTATACACAAAAATACTCCTTTCATTAAAAAGAGAAAGAGCAGCTTGTAGCTGCTCACCCCGTTATTCAAAGCGAAATGAACGTATAGAAACAAAAATTCCAATCACTGCGAAACCAATTAGAACGACAATATTGATTCCATAACCACTAGAGGCATTAAGGGCAACGCCTTTTAACCATTCGATTCCATGAGTTAATGGGAATGCCATTGCTAAGGTTTGCAGGAATTGAGCATGATTTCGAATGGGATCGTTGCGCCAGATAGTAGGAACATCGGAAAGTAAATGGCGCTACTAATCGCGCCAGTTGTCTTCTCTCGTGGAGAGACACTTGCGATCATCATGCCAATGCTGTGTATTGACACCATTACAATGAGGTAAACGAGTAAAAATTGCCAAGTTGAGCCGATTAATTGTAGACCATAACCAAAGCGAGCGACAGCGTAAACGCCGATCATGGAGCCAATACTAAGTGAAAAACAAAAGGCAACATGCGCTAATAATAGGTGGGCTGGCTAATGGGAGTGACTTTATACCTTTTTAAAATCTTCCGCTCACGGTAAGAAGAGAGGGATAAAGGTAAAGTCATAATTCCGCACGCAACCAGTCCAATGGTTGCAATCGCGGCAAAAGAATTATTCAACTCCTCGTTGGTTTCAGCGAATAGACCCATTAAAGCCATCAAGCCAATGGGTAAAATTAGTCCAAAAATAAGAGAAGACATTTCACGAAAAGACAGTTTTGCTTCTGATTTGTAAAGGAGCCAAAAGGTGTTCATAGTATCTCCTCCCCAATTAGTTTTTAAAAACGCGTCGTCCATATTTTTTTCGCCGCTTGCGGTTACAACTTCCTCTACCGTCCCGGAAATCAGTTGTTGGCCCCCTTTTAGAATAACGATTTCATCACAAAGCCGTTCCACTTCATCCATATAGTGGGAGGTTAAGAAGATTGTTACTCCAGTAGCGTTAAGCTGTTTTAATGTTTTCCATATGTCTCTACGCGCAACTGGATCGAGACCAGTAGTCAGTTCATCGAGAAAAATGACTTCTGGATTACCCATCATAGCAAGCAGAATACATAGCTTTTGTCTTTCACCACCAGATAAGTCAGATATGGCTGTTTTGCTTTTATCTGCTAACCCGAAAGCTGAAAGTTTTTCCTTCCAGTTGATGGGGTTGGTATAGAGCGAATAAGTGATTTCGCAAATTTCATGGACCCGCAATCCCATTTGGAACGCGCTTTCCTGGAATTGTACGCCTACTTTTTGAAACAGTTGTTTTCGTTTTTTTACTGGATCGATACCGAGGATCCGAATGGTACCCGAATCGCACTGCTGAGTGCCGAGGATACAATCGATTGTCGTTGATTTTCCAGCTCCATTATGTCCGAGTAGACCGAAGATAGTGCCTTTTTCTATCCGTAAATTTAGCTGATCAACAGCCGTCTTCTGGCCGAATGTTTTTGTTAAATCAGTGACTTCAATTGCATTTATTTCATCCATCTGAATTCCTCCTTTTTTAGTCGAACGTTGTTTACTTTAAAGCCTCCTGCAAGGGGAGAGTCAAGGCTGGATGACAATAAAAATCCCCAGTGTATTTTTTAACTGGGGATGAAGCCGTTTTTTTTATGGATTTTTAAATGTTGATGCGCTCACTATTTCTTTTAGCGGTTCGAATAAGAGTGGTGCAAAGAAACAAGATTGTTAGAGAGAGTACGGTAAAGTAGATACTTAAGAATAACGAACTATTATAGAAGAAAAGAGTTGCAAACAGGAGAACTCCACTGCCGACTAACGTTTTTCCGATAGGACGAATAAACATGAATGAAAAGATGTCAAATAATTTCGGGAAGGGATTCGTTTGCAAATAAATAGGTATAAATAAACAAAATGCTTATTGGGAAATAAGGTGAATGTATTGTTTGAATAGTGAGAAAGAATTACACTGATACTATAGGACTAAACTAACAAGAGAGGAGGAAGAGGATGTTTGAAGTGAAAGAAAAGGCTAGTAAGCTCGTTCGGCAAAAAGGTTGGAAAGACGCAAGCTTAAATGAGGCGAGGATGAAAGAACTTGCTACAGATGTTGAATTATCATTTGAAGATGTATTGCTTATGACGAAGCATTTAATGCCAGGTCAACATGTGCCGCTAATGAATGTGTACGCAACATCGGTCAAGAAGCTGCAGCATGTGAGGGATGCGTTTGAGTATGCGACATCTTATGTTCAAATTGATATTTTGGACGAACTAATCATTACTCATAAAGAGGATGATTTATTAGCAGAATGGATATTAGTATATCAATTAGTGTTAGATTTTTTCAGAAAAAAAATAGGCGTGGAACAAATGTTTGAACGAGCTAGAACGTTATTTGCTTATGTAAAAAACCCATTAGTTCGTATTCGTTTAGAATTTATCGAATTTAATACTTTATATCAATTGCAAACGATTAGCAGTAGTAAATTGTTAGAACGTCGCTCAAGAACATTATTTGCTCAATTGCAGCCGAGTTTTATGAAGACTGTTTTAGGAAGCCGTTTATCTTTGTTATTAGGTTGTATTAAACTCTATCATGAAGTTGATTTAGAGTCCGCAGAGAGGCATTTTTTAGCAGTTATCGTAAATGAAACGACCCCTGATTTATTTCTGTGTTCAGCGCACCATTCATTAGGTACGTTAATGGCAATTAATGAAAATCCGTTATGCCTTCAACACGGTGAACGAGCAATTAAATATGCAAAACGTGCGAAAGCATATGATTACCAAAGAATGCTTGAAACTGAATATGTTCCATTTATGAGGAATTGCATGAAAGAGATTTTTGAAGTATCTGGAGTTAGGGAAGAAGAGCAAGTACATCAATATATTGTTAGAGGCGAGCAAAGTCGAGCAAAGGCGCTAATAAATCACTTGGAAGCGAAAGGAGACGCATCTCCTTTTCTAGTTTACTACAGAGGGTTAACGTTAAATAGTATACCGTTATTATTCGATTCGATGGAAGCTTTTCGTGAAAGCAATGCGCATATGACTAAATTAGTCAGGCGAAAAATAGAACAATTACTGTAATTAAAGGGGGTGGATTGATGCGATTAAAAGGAGTAAAACTATTAAAAGCAAGCATGTTGTTTTTTAGTATTGTACTTTGCAGTGCGCCTATTTTTGGAATAGAACCCTTTGGTTCAGGGCATCCAATTGTAATTCCGAACTAGAAATGTGGCCAACGGTTTAAGTAAAGTAGTGACTGGAACTATAACGAGTTCCAGTCACTAAAATGTATTTCCCTTAGTTAATATAAAAGTTTCTCCTACCACGCATGAATATCCTTTCCGATGTTATAAAAAATCCCTCTATGTTTCTTTCATTTATTTTTATAACCATATGAGGCTTGTCTACGAATATCGTTTCCTTCCAGTCATTTCAACGGAGGTGCCGTCTTGAATGGTCGTTAATTAAAACTATACTCGTGAAAGCAAAAGTTTTTTCAGGCAAGGATAACATGAGGCGTAGCCGTTACAGCCGTATCAGTGCGAAATAGAAGCGGTATCTTTGATGTATTTTGAATGGCTTAGAGGTACTAATGATGTATAAAAAGAAGAATATTCTATGTCATTCATGTTAGAAAGGATTGCGATGCAAAGGAAACTATTTTTATTTGGAGATATAGGGAAAGATTTTACAACCACATCTGGACCTTTCATTCATGCTGCTGGAGGCAAAGAAGCAAGAATTGCAGTACTTGGATTAGGTGGTGAAGGTTGGGACGCTTATTATGAACGTGTTTTTGTTAAGCGATGGCAAGGGGTTAAGTCTATTGTATCAATCTTACCAAATAATAATGAATTAGTGGAAAAGGGTCATAAAAAGATTGTTTATGTAGGTATTTATAACGGTATTGGACGACGCCAACAGGCGAAGCAAGCCGGGTATGAGTATGCGATGAAGGAGCGAGGACTTGATCCTAAGATTGTCGATACTGTAGGACTAAATGCTGGAGATGCAGATGGTGCAGTCACACAGTTTTTAGCAGGTGGAGGCTTACCTGATGCTATCATTTGTTCAAGTTATGATCTTACCATGGGCACTTTACGTGTTTTAAAAAGTCATCAATTAAATGTCCCGAATGATGTATCGGTTATTTCTTATGACAACATACCTCAGTTAGCAGAGAAAGAAGTATCAGTTACAAGTGTAGGTGTTCCTATTGATATACTTGCTTGTGCATTAGTAGAGATGTTAATTGATTTAATTGAAAAAGGTGAGGGGAATGTTAGGAATCGAAAACTTACTCCGATACTGGTTCAAAGGAAATCGGTAAAAATAAGAAAATAATTTTGTATATAATTCAAACGGTAGAGCAAGTGGATCCTATGAAATAACAAACCAAATCAGTCCCTAATGAGACATCAGGGCTGATTTGGTTTGTTTATTTTGGGTTAAAGCTAAGCACCTCTTTTGCCTGTGATGAGTTTAATGATAAATACGACTAGTGCAATGACGAGTAAGATGTAAATAAGTCCGCCAGCGATATCCAACAAAAGTCCAACTAACCATAGTACAATTAAAATACCGATAATTGTCCAAAGCATTTTAAGTTCCTCCTTATCTATGACCTGTTTTTTTATAATAGCAATAGTCTGTTCCCTTCAGTGGGCAGGCGCAAACATGAATAAAAAAATGAGGAGGAAACTCATGCTTATTGATTGGACCATGCCTATATTTAGGGAGTCTAGATTCTACATACTGTAAAATATGGAAATGGAATAGGTCTAAAAGTTAGTGAGAGATAATTGCGTTTTTAATTCAATCATTCATCATTCCTTTTTCTTAAACTTTCTTATGGAATGCAGGGAAGGGTTTAAAGGTTATTGAAGAATCGATTGTATTGAAAGATTTCCCCATTTACACTATAAGCAAGCGAAAGGATAGGGGGAAGAAGTCATAACAATACAAGATGCAAATTCAAAAAAGCCTTCGAGAACGAGAAGGTCAAAAAGGTCCATAGAGGATGATTTGTTATGCTAAAAAAAGTAAGAGTTCTTTTTGATTTAATGATTGCTCTAGGATTTGTTTTTGTAATGGGAAGATTCTTAGGTATTGCAATTGATTATCCTTTACTCCGGTTCTTCCATACATATACGTTGGAGTCATTTATTGTTTTAGCGATAGGGGTAGTCGGTTCAAACGTAACAAGAAGACGAATAGAGCAAGATAATAAGAAATGATTTAGTTTCTTTGCTTTAATGTCGCCTGAAAAACAAAAGGGGTGGAGTGTTGGCTAAAGAAATTGCAGAGAAAGTTAGTGAAAAGAAACAGCAAAGGAAGAAATTATACAAACGGACGTTAATCGTTGTGTGCATAGCACAAATATTTGGTGGTGCAGGACTTGCGGCTGGAATCACGGTAGGTGCATTACTTGCTAGAGAAATGCTTGGGACAGATGCTTATGCAGGGCTACCTACAGCGTTATTTACGCTAGGGTCAGCGTTAGCTGCTTTTGCAATTGGTAGGCTAACACAAAAGCTTGGTCGTAGACGTGGGTTAGTAGCGGGTTTTATGGCAGGTGGTTTAGGAGCCGTAGGCGTTGTTTTTGCTGCGCTTATAAGTAGTATCATTCTCTTACTTGTCTCATTATTTATTTACGGGGCAGGGACGGCTACGAATTTACAGGCGCGTTATGCAGGAACTGATTTGGCTACGGATAAGCAACGAGCAACAGCTGTCAGTATCGCAATGGTTGCGACAACATTAGGAGCAGTAGCAGGTCCGAATTTGGTTGGAGTGATGGGACAATTCGCTTTATCAATTGGTGTACCAGCCTAGCGGGACCTTTTATTTTAGCTGGAGGGGCATTTATCGCATCGGGAATTATCCTCTTTTTCTTCTTACGCCCTGATCCACTCTTAGTTGTCAAAGAATGGGAAGCTAACCCTTCACAAATAGAAGAGGTACAACAAACGAAGAAGAAACGCTCAAAAGGAGTGGCTATAGGAGTGTCTGTCATGGTCACTACCCAACTTGTCATGGTAGCAATTATGACAATGACACCAGTACATATGGAACATCACGGGCATAGTATGAGTGCAATTGGTCTTGTCATTGGTATACATGTTGGTGCAATGTATCTTCCTTCTCTCTTTACGGGCGTGTTAGCTGATCGATTTGGTAGAAAGGCAATTGTTTTTGCTTCGGGTTTCACGTTATTGTTAGCTGGTTGTGTAGGAGCTTTGGCTCCAGGAGATTCAATGGTCTTTATGATTCTTGCACTTGCGTTACTCGGTCTTGGTTGGAACTTTGGTTTAATAAGTGGAACTGCACTTATTATTGATTCTACTGATCCATCCACAAGAGCGAAAACACAAGGAACAACGGATGTCTTTATTGCACTTGCTGGTGCATCAGGTGGAGCAATGTCAGGGATGGTGGCAGCAGGTTCAAGCTATGCGGTACTGTCTTTAACTGGTGGAATACTAGCGCTTTTACTTGTTCCAATTGTGTTCTTAGTTGATAGAAAAAAAGAGTCATAACTTGTCCACTACGTGCATAGAATAGGTAGAAACGTTACTAGGGGGCCGTCTATGCACAAGTGGTTATTAATTAGTCTCATTACATCTTCTTTTATTATGAACGAACAAACACAGGAACTAGAAATCCCTTTAGAACCGATTGGACAAGCAGTTGAATTAGCAGAATATGCAATGCTAAATATTGAATATAAGTTAGCTGAAGACGATGTGGCACGCTCTTATTCTACTTTAGTAACAAAAGGTAAGGAAGTTGCTAGAGTATTAATTCATGTGGATTCTGCAACTGAAAATGCCGAAGACCAATTGCGGTTTGCGTATAAGCTACATGAAACACTTGAGAAAACATTCCCTGGATTAAGTAGAGGAATCCTATCAAGTGATTCTGGACAGCCGGTTAATCAGACTCCCTCCCTGTTTATTCATATTGGAGGAGCAGAAAATACGAATGAAGAAGTAGACAAGACACTCGCTCTTATTAAAGAAACAGTGAAAGAGATACAAAATGATTAATGCAGTAGAGTGCTAACTTGAGTCGTTAGCGCTCTTTTGGGTACGTAATTAACATAAAATCCAAATTGATCGAAACGACTAAATTGGAAAATCATCACTCAAAAATGTGAATTGTCTCGACTCATATATCCTGAACATAATCAGAAAAAATGATTAAAAGTTTTATAGTTTGAACATTCTAATTGATTGTGTAATTGGAATGAGAGTATTCTTAAAGCAGGAGGTTGAATAAATGGAGTTGATGACTGAGCGGTTACACATTCGACCATTTGACGAACAAGATTGGTTAGCGGTTTACGAATATGTGTCGATCCCTGAAGTAATGGCGTATATGCATCAGGAGTGTTAGAAAAAACGGCGACTAAAAACTTAGTGAATCAGCATTCTGGGCGCAATGCTCAGAAGTATGCGATTGTATTAAAAGCAGAAAATCGACTAATTGGTCATCTCGAATTTTTTCCGTACTTTGGCACTCATACATATGAGATTGGTTGGGTTCTTAACCTGAAATACCATAGTAAAGGTTATACAACTGAAGCAGCTAAAGCAGTAATTGCATATGGTTTTGAAGAAATGAAGTTACATAGGATTGTTGCGACGTGCCAACCAGAAAATATTCCGTCATGGAAGGTGATGGAGAAAGCTGGTATGAGGAGAGAAGGGTTATATAAGAAATGTATCCCCCGCGGTGAACTGTGGTGGGATGAATACTCATATGGCATTTTAGCAGAAGAATGGCAAGATAAGTGATTTATGAAGGAAATGGGGTTTTTAAAAATGGAACAGCAATGGCTAAGTTGGGCGAGAAGAATGCAAGCAATTGCCCAGTCGGGAATTGCATTTTCACAAGATAAGTTTGACATTGAGCGATACGAAGAATTAAGAGGTATAAGTACAGAAGTGCTTGAACATTATTCTAGTTGGAAAGAGAAAAGATTGAAGCGTTGTTTGCAAAGGAAGAAGGTTATCAGACGCCAAAAGTGGATGTACGCGGTGTCGTGTTTAAAGAGAATCGAATGTTGCTTGTTCGAGAGAGGGCAGAGAGCCGTTGGTCACTTCCTGGCGGTTTTTGTGATGTAGGTTTATCCGCAGCAGAAAACATTGTGAAAGAAATAAGAGAGGAATCAGGTTACGAATCGGAAGCCGTAAAATTATTGGCTTTACTGGATATGAATAAACATCCTCATACGCCACAACCCTATCATTATTACAAAATTTTTATTCAGTGTGAACGAATAGGTGGAATTGAGAGCTCGGGTATTGAAACGGATCAAATCGGTTTTTTCGCAAGAGACGAATTACCAACGCTTTCGATTGGTAGAAATACAGAAGAACAAATTAAAATGATGTTTGCTTTTTATGATGATCCATTAAAACAATCCATTTTTGATTAACGAAGCAGGCGGCTGGTTATTCCAGTGGCCTTTTTTGTTTTGTCATTTAAAAGGGACTAGATGTTAACACTCCAAATAGTTTGTGAGATAACTTGTCGAAAATAACCAAAAAATCAAACGATTCTAGTAGGCTTATACGTATAAAAATCTATCATGATTAATCGATTTTAACTATGAAGAACAGGAGTGGTGATGATGACGGATCGTCCAATCCCTTTAAGTCATACAAAGAAAACAAGTAAATGGTCAACCGCGTTAAAAGAAAAAACAGTAAAACAGGTAATGCCTCCAATTGTAGCGCTTGTTGTTGTGGTCGGACTGTGGGAATTAATCGTGATATTGGCTGGAACACCACCGTATATAATGCCAAAGCCAAGTGACATTGTACAAGCTGCGATTACCAATTGGTCAAATCTTTCTAGTGCGCTTATGACAACGGTTGTCTCTAGCGTAACTGGTTTTTTGCTTAGCGTCATTATTGGTATTGGGCTGGCGGTTATGATGGCGAGTTCAAAGTGGGTTGAGCGCAGTTTTTATCCGTATGCAGTGATCTTACAAACGATACCAGTTGTGGCAGTAGCGCCGATTATTGTGATTTGGCTAGGTTCAGGAATGAGTGCCATTGTTGTCATCGCCTTTTTAATTGGTTTCTTCCCAATGTTATCCAATACTTTAATTGGCTTGAACGCAACAGACAGAAATATGCAAGACTTATTTACTCTTTATAATGCATCCAAATGGCAAGTGATGTGGAAGCTTCGTTTTCCGGCCGCGCTCCCATTTGTCATTGCGGGCATGAAAATTTCTTGTACGCTTGCAGTCGTTGGCGCCATTGTTGGGGAATATATCGCTGGTGTTGGTGGTGGAGCTGGAGGACTTGGCTATTCCATTACGGTTGCAGCTTCAAGGATTCAGACGCCCTATTTATTTGCTCTTGGACTTTCGGCGGCTATGCTTGGAATCGTCTTTTTCTTAGTTGTTAATTTCCTTTCAAAGAAATTACTTGGATCTTGGCATGATTCTGAAATGAAAAAAGATTAATCGATTGTAATTGAATGTGTGATGGATTGGACGGGTGTGACGGAAAAGTTGTGCCCATTGTTTTTCTGTATGCTTGAAAAGTCGTAGTAATTCTTCTGGTGATGACTTAAGTAAATGAAAACAATCGACCAGAAACAGCTTAGTATAACATGGGGTATTTAAATCAAGGAGGCATCCGTTTGATGAGTATAAAAGAAATGCAAGGTAGTTCGGCTGTGCAAACAACAAAGAGTCTTGAGCCGATCTTATCGATTTCTAATGTAAACAAAACATACGGAAATGAAACGATCGCTTTGTCCAATATGAATCTAGACATTTATGAAGGTGAATTTATCTCATTTGTAGGACCATCAGGTTGTGGAAAGTCCACTATCTTTAAAATTATTGCGGGATTAAGTGAACCGACATCTGGAAAAGTAACGATGGGGAGCGAAGAGTTGAACCGTTCAGAGGTTGGTTTTGTGTTTCAAAGCGCTACACTCTTACCATGGCGTAGCGTAGCAGACAATGTTGCTTTACCACTTGAATTAAAAGGAGTAGCAAAAGAGGAGCGCTTGGAACAGGCAAATGATGTGCTTGAACTGGTGGGACTTGATGGTCAAGGAGAATCTCTTCCTCGTCATCTTTCAGGGGGAATGCAAATGCGTGTATCAATCGCTCGGTCATTAATTGCGAAGCCTAAACTGTTATTAATGGATGAGCCTTTTGGAGCACTGGATGAAATGACGAGGCAAAACCTCCACTATGAGTTGTTGAATATATGGAGAAAAACGAATATGACTGTTTTGTTTATCACACATAATGTGTTCGAATCTGTATTCTTATCAACTAAAATAGCGGTGATGAGCGCTAGACCAGGTAGAATTACAGATATGTTAAACGTGCCTGCTTACGATCGTGATGAGACATTCCGTTCAAAACCAGAATTTAGTCAACTGGTAGGAAAGGTGTCTGGAGCATTACAGCATTAGGCATTGTCACAATGAAGACCTATAAAGATAAAAAGCAAAAAGAGTATAAATGAATGGGCATAGGATTTATAATCATCCTCGCCTTTGTTGATGGTCGATCCTCGTTCTAGTGACGGATTAGCCATCAACTATATATTAGATGGTCTGTATATCCAAGTTTTGTTGTTTTAATAGTTAGAAGATGTATGAAACGAATTGCCAATTAAGAAACGGTGAGAAGCCATTGAGGCCTTTTCTTGTGTGTAGATTCTATTCTACTCATATACGTATTTTCTTCGTTTACCAAGTGAATCAACTAAACGAATGGAATGAATGTAAGTACAATAGATTATAAAAAAAGATCTTGACAAGTCAGGAGAAGCTAAGGATAATTCAAATTGAAAGCGCTTACTTTTAAAAGAGTGTTTTTGGGAAATGAGATATTTTTTTGGGTACTTAGTTTATTATATAAACAAACAAAATTTGATCGGAGGTATACTAATGAAAAAAAGTGCGGTTGTTTCTTTTGTGGGAGCATTGAGCTTATCTATATTTGTTGGGTGTAGCAATGATGATGCACAAGATGAAATCACGATTTGGAGTTTCACGGATGAGGGAGAATACGCAGTTGACGCTTTTTTGGAAGAGAATCCGAATGTTAAAGTGAATTTTCAGTATATTCCTTCGAGTCAATATGAAACAAAGCTGAGATCAGCTTTATCAACTGGAATCCGAGCACCAGACGTATTTGCACTAGAGGCTGAGTATGTTCGGAAATTCATCGATCATCCCTCACTAGAGTCGTTAACTGGCGCTCCTTATCACGCAGATGAGTTGGTGGAAGACCATTATGATTATATCCAAGGAATTGAAAAAGATTCTGAAGGAGATGTACGCACTATTGCCTATCAAGGAACGACTGGCGGCTTTTATTTCCGTAGAGACTTAGCAGAAGAATATTTAGGTACGGATGATCCTAAAGAAGTGAGTGCGATGATCGAAACATGGGATGATGTTTTTTCAATTGGTGAACGAATTTACGAGGAAAGTGAAGGAAAGGTAAGGGCGCTGCCAAATTGGAATTCAATTGGTCAAGTGCAAGATGCAATTGTTGAGAAGCTTGGGTGGTGGATAATGAGTTGGTGATTGACCAAGCAAAACATGATGCTCTCGACTTAGTTGATCAAGCAATTGAAACCAATTCACTTGCCATGTTAGCAGATTGGTCGCCTGGTTGGTCGGCTTCGATGCAACAAGGGAGCATTCTTTTTTATCCAGGTCCTTCCTGGTATTTGCAATTTGTTTTGCAGTCAAACGCACCGGATACGACAGGTCAGTGGGGGCTTGCAAGTGGTCCAGCGGCGTTTAGTGGGGGCGGAACGTTTTATTCTGTTTACTCGGGAAGCGAGAACAAGGAGCTGGCCTGGGATTTTGTAAAATACTACGGGTTTGATGTCGACTTTCTAGAAGGGTTGGCTGTGGAGGAACAATATTATACGAGTAATCGTGTTGCTAACGAAGGTGTAGCGGATGAAATTACGAGTGATTTTCTAGCTGGACAAAATTTCTTTGAATTTTTTAATGAAGAATCAGAGAAAGTGAATGCGGTGGTTCGTACATCCTTTGATGGTGATATTAATAGCATTTTTAACGAATTGTTAGGATCCTATGCACGAGGCAATTTCAGTTCAAAAGATGCTTTTTGGGAGAGGTTTAAGCGGGATGTAAAGATTTATTTTCCAGAATTGACAGTTGACTAAAAGCTTGATTAAGAAGGGGGTATACGATGTTCGCGAAACGGATCAACAAAGGGAACAGTGGTTATTTCTTTATCGCTCCATTTTTTATCGTCTTTTTATTATTCGGGCTTTACCCTATTCTCTATTCTTTTTATTTAAGTTTAACGAATTGGGATGGATTAAATGATCCTGAATTTATTGGTTTGGCTAACTATGCCCGTGCAGTCATCGATCCTTTGTTTCTACAATCCTTATTCAATACATTTTTTATCTGGATTGTATCTGTCATTCCACAGCTTACAGTAAGCTTGGTGCTTGCGGTTATTCTAACGAATAAATTTCTCAAAGGAAAAGACTTTTTCCGAGCTGTTTACTTTTTTCCGAATATTGTTACGGCGGCTTCGCTTGGTTTGCTCGTTAGTTTAATGTTTGATTGGCAAACGGGTAGTGTGAATCAATTACTGATATCTATCGGCATTCTTGATAATCCATTTGACTGGAAAAACAATGCGCTATTTATGCAAATGCTTGTATCTGCCATTCTCTTTTTTCAATACTTCGGTTACTCAATGTTAATTTATATAGCGGGATTACAAGGAATATCACCTGAATATGCTGAGGCTGCAAGGTAGATGGTGCTAGTCGGGCACAGATTTTCTTTAAAATTACGGTGCCACTTCTAAAGCCCATCATTCTTTTTCAAGTGATAACATCGTTAATCGGTGGTGTGCAAATCTTTGATCAACCTTACATGTTGACCGCTGGATCTGGTGCTCCTGACCATGCGACATTAACAAGTGTTATGTATTTGTATCGCACGGCATTTGAACAAGGAAGATTTGGTTACGGTGCCACAATTGCATTCTGTCTGTTCCTTGTCATTGTTACTTTATCCATTGTGTCGTATCTTGTTTCCAGGAATCGAAGCAAAATTTCATGAGAGGGGCGATGAGGTGAACAAGCAATCAGTTCCAGTTAATAAAGGAAACGTGTCGATGGAACGAAGAAAGAAAAAAAGAGCGCAAGCCTCCCTGTATCTTGTTTTAGGTTTGCTTGCGGCAATCTGTTTGTTTCCGTTTTATTTGATGATTATGTACTCAACACACGCAAATGCCGATATTACATCAACTTTCTTATTCCTGCCAGGGAGTCATCTATTGGAGAATGTGTCTCGAATGGTTGAGAATGTGAATATCTTTAGAGGATTTATGAATAGCCTTATTATTGCTGGCGGTTCTACTGCTCTAACGCTTTATTTTGGCGGTATGACTGCATATGGATTCTCGAAGTTCAAATTCAAGTATAATACAGCTCTGTTTTTGTTTATGTTAGCGACGATGATGATTCCAGCACAGTTAGCTTTAATTGGGAGTTACCGTTGGCTTGGGATGATTGGGTTACTTGATTCACATGCTGCAATCATTCTCCCAGCGGCCGCAAACACATTCGCCGTCTTCTTTATTAAACAATTTCTTGATGGCAGCGTACCAGATGATGTGCTAGAATCAGCTCGAATAGATGGGGCTGGAGAATTAAAGATTTTCCATCGCATAATTTTGCCAATGATTGTACCTGCTTTAGCTGCAATTGGCATCTTTACGTTTATAGGTGCTTGGAATAACTTTATTAGCCCCCTTGTCCTTTTGTTTTCAGAGGAAAAGTATCCTTTGCCTGTAATGGTGGCGATGATTCAAGGATACTATGATACAGATTACGGTTTAATGTATTTAGGAGTTGCAATGTCCGTGTTACCAATTATAATTGTTTTTTCAATCTTTTCTAAGCGGATAATGGGAAGTGTGGCAATAGGGGCTGTAAAAGGGTAACACGAGAGTCAGCAGTTGATAGAACTGCTGGCTCTTTTGTCTATTATAGGTGAAACTTTTTTATGTGTAATGCGAATAAAAGAGTATATAGGGGATGGGGGAGCAAAAATGATAAAGAACATGAACCGTTTATCGACTACCTTACTAGACGGAGATTATCAAAGCGTTTATCAACAAACAAGCGAGGATTTTCAGGAGATGATTACTGCAGCAGAATTCATTCAGTTATGTGTAGATTTTCTTCAGGAAGTCACATCATTCACACGCATTTCAACAATGAAGATGAAAGAGTACATAGAATGCCAATGGTTGGCGAATGACGCAAATCGAGGTATTAGAGCGTATTTTTCTAGTGACGGAACGATAGGAGGACTGCAATTTTTGTCGATTGCATCTTATCCTAAAACCGATAAAGCATATACACGCAATCGATATAAAATGCCGATAAAAGAAGGATGGATGACTTTCTGGGGCGGGGTGAATGAACTTGTAAATTATCATTACCCTTATGAAGGTCAGCGGTACGCCTATGACTTAGTAATGATGAGAGATGGTTTTAGTTATGACGGAAATCCAGACCAAAATGAAAACTACTATGCATTTGGAAAAGAAGTTGTCGCTCCATTAGATGGAGTGGTTATTTCACTTGAAAATGAGGTGAAGGATAATACTCCAACTATAGAATTGAATGAAGATCAGCCACTAGGAAACTACATCATTATCAAACATGCGCACAATGAATATAGTTTGCTTGCTCACTTTAAGCAAAACAGCCTGTTAGTATCTATTGGTGATCGCGTCAAAGCGGGAGATTTACTTGGTCAATGTGGGAATCTGGTCGATCGACAGAACCGCATATCCATTATCAAGTAAGCAATGGATCTGACGTTGAGAATGCGGAATCGTTACGAATAAAAATGGACGAAGAACCAGTACGAGGAGAACTGGCAAGAGGGTTTATATGAGAAGGGTTGAAGCTGTGTTCATCGACCGAGACGGAACAATGGGAGGGACAGGACACTTTATCCACCCTCGTGATTTCCAACCGTATGCTATAGTGCTGAAGCGATTCGGCTTTTAAAAGAGAATTAGCTAAGAGCATTTGCTCTTTCAAACCAACATCGTATTAGTAAAGGTGAGGCAACTATTCAAGATTTCGAACAGGAATTTGATCTTTTTGGACTTGATGATGCGTTTATTTGTCCCCATAGTGCAACCGCAGGCTGCAATTGTCATAAACCGAGAACTGGACTTTTAGAGAAAGCAGCTACAGTGCATCACCTGGATTTAACAAAAACAGCTGTTATTGGCGATGTTGGTGCAACAGACATGTTAGCCGCTGATAAAGTAGGGGCAATGAAAATCTTAGTGCGAACTGGCTGGGGTGAAAAGTCTTTAGGTTCGTTTCGTCATACGTGGAAAGATATAGTGCCGGATTATATTGCCCGGGATCTGTTAGACGCTGTAAAATGGATACAAAAAATAGCAAGGGGCTATGAGATATGATTTATCAAGTCACAATGGAAGACTTAACGGCTGATCAATTATCTGGATTTTTTGTCGGTTGGCCAAATCCCCCAAGCCAAGACACACACTTGGTTTTACTCAAGCAGCTGGGGGAGATGTAACGCCCATTTTAGAGGAAGAAAACGTCCGTTTTAACATTCAATCTTTATCAGACGACGGCAAACAAATCTACTATACAACCAATAAAGAAAACAAAACGTATTTTGATCTTTGTACATATCATTTAGACACGAGTGAAAGTAAAACAATTATACATGGTGATAAGGGAATCGTTCAGTTAAAGAATGTAAGCAAAGATGGTCGTACGCTTATCGTCTCTGAAATGTACTCGAATACGTCAAACTTAATCTATCGCTATGTTGATGGGGAAAGGGAAACGCTAGTCCCGGATAAAGAAATCCCCCATACAACAGTAAGTACAATTATGCTTGAAAATGGAATGGTTTACGTAGCGACAAATTATGAAAGTGACCATGTTTATCTGGCAGCCTATGATCCTCTAAATAAATCATTTGAAAAAAAAGTAGAGATTGAAAATGAATCGATTAAACAACTGACTCTTTCAAAAGATGAATTAACAATGTATATCCAAACAAGTGCCGGCGTGCAAGATAAATGTTACTCCTACGATATTCTGACGGGCGAATATACAGCAATTGAACTACCTGTTACCATCATTGAGCAATTTCAACTATCGTCCACGGGAACGATTTATCTACTTGGCGGGACAGCGACAAAACCAAGCAATCTATTTAGACAAACGGCAAGTGGCTGGGAACAATTAACAGCGATTAAAGTATCAGGTATTGATGAAAATGAGTTGGTTATGCCAAAAGTCATTCGTTACCCATCTATGGATGGACTTGAAATTGAAGCTTTATACCATGAACCTGCAAAAGACAAAGACAATGGGTACACCATTTTGTTGCCTCATGGAGGTCCTCAAGCGGCAGATCTATTAGCATTTTCCTCTTGGCAACAGATCTTTGCCTTTGAAGGATACCGAGTCGTTTCCCCAAATTATAGAGGCTCAACAAGGTATGGATCGTCTTTTAAAAAAATGGTTGAAGGCGATTGGGGCGATGGACCACGTTATGATGTAATTGCCTGTCTTGATTATTTAATCGATCAAGGATGGCTGATCAAGAGAAACTATTTGTCCTTGGAGCAAGTTATGGTGGGTACATGTCACTCTTGCTTCACGGACGACACCCTGATTACTTTAAAGCGGTTATTGATATTTGTGGTGTTTCGAATTTATTTAGTTTCTCGAATTCGGTACCGGATTCATGGAAACCAATTATGGAGAAATGGGTTGGCCATCCTGTTAAGGACAAAGAGAAAATGACGGCCGATTCGCCAATCACATATTTAACGGAGATGACAAAACCAATGTTGATCGTTCAAGGGGCAAATGATCCTCGTGTTGTTAAAGAAGAGTCGGATCAAATTGTTGAAGCGTTACGAAACCAAGGGACCGAGGTGGACTACCTCGTTTTTGAAGATGAAGGACATGGGTTTACAAAGCTAGGTAACCGAATTGAATTGTTTGAGACGGTGCGCGCTTTCTTAGAAAGGTATCGGTAGAGGTTAATGGAGAACAAAAAGGTGAAGGGTTGGAAAGATCCGGCGCTTCTTTTGGCAACAACAGGTATTGCTAATATTGGTGATTTTATTTACCTTATTGCTATTAATATTATCGTCTATGAAATGACTGGTTCCGCAGCAGCGGTAGCGGGGTTATGGATTATTGCGCCAATCGTTAATATCGTTACAAAAGTTTGGACAGGAAGTTTTATTGATTATCGTAGTAAACGAAAAGTGATGATGACGACATACGGATTAAGGGCGGCTTTTATTGCTCTTATTCCCTTTGCACCAAATGTAGCTATTATTTATATCATTCTTGTTTTTTTAAGTATCGCTCAGTCGTTTTTTGTGCCTTCCTCGATGACCTATATTGCGATGCTTGTACCGCCAGAGAAACGCAAACGGTTTAATGCAATCCGTTCTTTTAGTTCTTCTGGTGCTTTTATAGTGGGGCCAGCAATTGGTGGAATGCTTATCTTAGCAACGTCAATTTCCATAACACTCTGGATGAATGCCCTTTTCTTTATTGTTGCAGCTATATTGTTAATGATGTTGCCAGATAAAGAAATTCAAACGGGAGAAAAGGTTCCGAAATTAACATTCGCTCAAGTTGCTAAAGATTTTACTGTTGTGACGAGCTTTTTGAGGAAGCATGCTTACGTAGCTTTTATTTACATTGGTTTTCTGGCAATTATGTTATTTTCATTTGCGATGGATACACAGGAAGTAGTTTTTACGCAAAGTGTTATTGGCCTGTCGCAAGTTGATTATAGTTTACTTGTCAGCATTACGGGAGGTGGATCAATTGTAGGGGCTGTTTTATTATCACTATTTTCTCATCGTGTGCCACTCCAACATATGATTGGTTTTGGTCTTGTTTTAACAACAATTGGGTACTTGATTTATGCCTTCTCTTGGTCTTTCCTCTCAATTGCAGTTGGATTTATTATTCTAGGTTTTTTTCAGGTGTTTCTAAATGCCGGAATGATGACGTTTTATCAAAATCATATACCAGTTGAAATGATGGGTAGAGTAACAAGCATTTTACAATTGTTCCAAAGTGTTTTTCAGATCGTGTTTATTCTGGCTATGGGAATTGTTGCAGATTTATTATCATTAAGGTATACGATTGTCGCTTTAGCAGCTGCGATGTTGATCTGTTCGTTTTTCTTTGTTGGATCCATTTATCAAAAACGGAACCAAGTATTTTTTGAAGATGCAGGACAAAAAGAAGGAAGAAAACATGGATAAATTGAAAATAGAGAAATGCAACTCTGCGAACAGTAGTTAATGGGGGAAGATGATGGGAGAATGGTTGAGAAATGAAATTTCATATGCAGCAGGAGCGAAATCCATCCGTCAGTTAAACAAAGGCTTTTCTTATGATATAAAGTACGTAATCGATGAGCAATACCTTGTTAGAATATTTCCAATGGAAGAGATGGAACGTAGAAAAAGAGAATTTGAAACGTTGCAGAGTTGTTCTGCTTATTCTGCATTTGTACCAAAGGCTTTGGAAATTGATGTGTTGGAAGAACTCGATAAAGCGTATATGATTCTTTCCTATACACAAGGAGAAGACGGAGAAGTAGCACTTAAATCATTAACAACAAAACAGCAGTATGAGGCAGGTTTTTTGGCTGGGAAAGAGCTGTGCAAACTTCATCAAATTCCTGCAGAAAATACTTGGCCTGTATGGGCTGAAGCAAAAAAGCAGAAAAGCGATCGCTATCTGAAAGCGCTTGAGGACATTGAAATAGAAGCTTCGTTAAAACAATTGTTGAAAAGCTACATAGAAACACATGAATTCCTTTTGCAAGACCGACCGAATAGGTTTCAACACGATGATTTCCACCCATCAAATATCATTATTGATCAAAAGCAGTTTGCTGGTCTTATTGATTTTCAGAGAATGGATTTTGGCGATCCGATTCACGATTTGCAGAAGCTTGGCTTTTTTGCTGTTCGAATTAGTGTGCCATTTTCAAGAGGAGCAATTGATGGCTACCACAATGGCGTGGAACCTAGCGAGTCATTTTGGCAGTTATATGCGCTATATAGTGCTATGCATGTCGTCTCTGCTATTGTTTGGGGAAAGAGAATGAGTGAACAGCAGTACAGGACCTTGTTTTCTTATTCACTAGATGTCATTAACGATCATAATGGTTTCACAAAAGAAATTCCAAGCTGGTATAAAGAATCAGAATGATAGGAGAGAGTGAAAATGGAACATTTACGTTTCCCGATTGGCACATTTGATTGGAACAAACTATTAACGGAAAACGAGGTTCAAGAATGGATTGAATCGATTAAAACATTTCCCGCCCGCTTACGTGCGGTTGTTGAAAACATGCCAGAATCATTATGCGAACAATCGTATCGTGAAGGGGGATGGACAGTTCGTCAGCTTGTCCACCATCTTGCAGATAGCCACATGCAGTCATTCAGTCGCTTCAAGTTCGCTTTGAGCGAAGAGCGTCCGACAATTAAGCCATACTCTGAACAATTATGGGCGGAATTACCTGATGCAAGTGCGCCAATTGAGCCATCGTTGTCCATTATTGAAGGATTGCATGCAAGATGGGTACTTTTGCTAGAGTCATTGACTAAGGCAGAGTTGAAAAGAGCTTTTATCATCCGATGATGGAGAAATTGTTCTAGAACGTAGTATTGGCAAGTATGCCTGGCATGGCGACCATCATTTGGCACACATTAAACTGGTTGTAAAAGATGGTTGCCAAAAAGCATAAGATTCGATAAGATAAAAACAACTTTATAGGATATGTACGATCAAAATTATTTGTGGATCTTTTCAGAGCTTTGCTCTTTTTTCGCCACACCGGCCATTTATGTCCGGTGTGGCTTTTTCTTT
>BAXC01000033.1 GCA_001310375.1 Bacillus sp. JCM 19041
TGACCCATGGTCCGATTTGTTCTTCGCCAAACAGTTCCTTTGCATACGATTCAGCTAATCCCTCAATCACCAAGTAGTCCCCAACTGTTACATCCCCATGGTTCCATTCCACATAGGAAAAACGTAAATTATGATGAAACTCGTGGGCAATAAGTGCCGGCAACTTCGGGATGTTATAAGCGGTTGGATAAATCATTAAATTGATGAAGCCTGGGATCCCTCCAAATCCCACATACCCCTTTTGCAATGCAAGTTTTTCCCGATCAGCGATGAAGAGACCGAGCCTCACTTCCTCTGCGTTAACTACTAATCCATGATACGTTGCTTGTTTAATGCTTTTTTCTAATGCCATTGCAGCTACTTCTAGCGTCTTATTCTGTTTTAGTTTTGCAAGTGACTGCTCCATAGTTTCTGAATCAGTTAAGTCGGCGTACCCTAACATTTTGCTTGCGATTAATACATCGTAGCCGTTTTCTTGCTTTGCTTTAAGCGGGACATTGATCGTATTCCACATATCTTCAAATGGTTTCATCATCGTGTAGCGAAAGTATTCTTCTCGCTGCTCTCCATTCTTTATTGCTAATAAGTAATCATATTGCCTAAGCGTATCAACAATTTCATAATCCATTTCCTTCACTCCTTTTTGTGCTTAATTGATACTGTAATGGGTTACGTAACGTAAAGGTCAATCCCTACTCTTAATTTGTTTTGGAAACATTGGCGTTCTCCCTTGCACAAATAGTCCATCCATCGTATCATTAATTGATAATCATTATCACTTATGTACGAAAAGGAGGTCCACATGCTTAAACGATTCATGCAATACTACATACCTTATAAACGCTTATTTGCCTTAACCCTCATTTGCGGCATACTCGCAGCGCTACTTGAGCTCGCATTTCCTTTGGCAGTCAATCTAGTCGTTGACGAACTATTGCCGATGGGCGAATGGCAAATGATTGCGTGGGGTGGCGTCGGGCTGTTGGTTCTATACTTTATGAACGGCGGCTTCCATTATGTTGTTACCTATTGGGGACATAAGCTAGGCATTAATATTGAAACCGATATGAGAAAGCAGCTCTATGAGCATCTGCAAAAGCAATCGGTTCAATTTTACGATGATACGAAAACAGGGCACCTTATCTCTCGTCTAACAAACGATTTGATGGACATTGGGGAGGTTGCTCACCACGGACCAGAAGAACTGGCCATTTCGTTAATGACGCTCACAGGTGCTTTTGCGATTATGTTGTCCTTGAACTGGCAACTTGCTTTGCTAACGTTTGTTCTCGTACCGTTTATCTTATTATTAACGGTCTATTTCGGGAAAAAGATGGCGGGTGCGATGTCGTATATGTTCGGAGCCATTGCTAATTTTAACGCGCGAGTTGAAAACGGCGTAACAGGAATTCGCGTCACAAAAGCATTTGCGAATGAAGACTTTGAACTTGAGCGCTTCACAAAAGAAAACAAAGAATTTCGCATTACAAAGTTAAAGTCTTATAAGATTATGGCGGCCCACATCACAGTCAGCCAAATCATGATGAAATTCTTGCTCTTGTTTGTCCTTGTCGCAGGCACATGGTTTGTGATAAACGGTCAGCTAACGTACGGCGAGTTTATTGCCTTTGTCCTATTTGCAAATATAATGATTGGACCAATCCAGAAACTAAACGCTGTCATTGAAATGTATCCAAAAGGCATTGCCGGCTTTAGAAGATTCCTTGATATTCTTGACCAAGAACCAGAACAAAAAGAAAAAGACAATGCTGTTGAAGCAACTGATTTGCGCGGTGAGATTGTTTATGACAATGTTTCGTTTGCCTACAAAGGAAGCAAAACCGTATTAAACGAAGCTAGTTTCTCCATTAAACCAGGGGAAACAATTGCCTTTGTTGGTCCATCTGGTGCAGGGAAAACAACCATTGCAAGTCTCCTTCCCCGCTTTTATGATGTCTCTTCTGGCGGAATTAAGATTGACGGGACGGATATTCGGGAATACACATTAGCATCACTGCGTAACCAAATTGGCATTGTCCAACAAGACGTGTTTTTGTTTGATGGTACGATCCGTGAGAACATCGCTTACGGCAGGCTCGGCGCTTCAGACGAAGACATTCAGGATGCTGCACAAAAAGCGCAAATGGAAGACTTTATCCGCTTATTGCCAGATGGCATGGACACATTAATCGGTGAGCGTGGCGTGAAATTGTCTGGTGGTCAAAAGCAGCGCCTCTCCATTGCACGGATGTTTTTGAAGAATCCACCGATCCTTGTTTTGGATGAGGCAACATCAGCGCTCGATACACAAACAGAAGCGGCGATCCAAGAAGCGTTATCACGTTTGTCTGAAGGAAGAACAACGATTGTCATTGCCCACCGCTTGGCGACAATCCAAGACGCGGACCGAATCTTTGTCTTAACGGAAAATGGTGTTGAAGAAGAAGGGCTCACGACGAGCTCCTTGCCCAAGGCGGGTTATATAGCCGGATGCACTCACGCCAATTTGGTCTTCAATATGCATAACAATTAGTAGTAGGAAGGATGATGACAGATGTTATCAGAAAAAATGGTCACTGCTTTAAACCGTCAAATGAACATCGAATTCCAAGCAGCACACGATTATATGGCGATGGCGGCATATTGCACCATACGAGCTACAATGGATTTGCTGACTTTTTCCTTATGCAAGCAGAAGAAGAACGCGTACACGGCATGAAAGTATACGAGTACTTAAACGACAAAGGCAAGCAAGCTGTCTTTGAAGCGATCAAAGCACCAGAAGCAAACTTTGGCTCCCTCGTCGAAACGTTTGAAGCCGCACTCGCTCAAGAACGCGAAGTGACAAAAAGCTATTACGACGTTTACGGAATTGCCCAAGATGAGCGGGAGTACCAAACTCTCTCCTTCTTAAACTGGTTTCTCGACGAACAAGTAGAAGAAGAGGCAACATTTGAAACACATATTGATTATTTAACCCGGATTAAAGACGACTCCAATGCCCTCTATATTTACGAGCAAGAACTCGGTAAGAGAAAGGATGGATAATCGTCAAATAAAAGCAGCCGACATGGAGTGTTAGCTAATATCCCCTTCAAGTAGACAAGAAAAAAGAAGAACATGTTACTATTTTTCTTAACAGTCTATCTCGAAGGGGTTTTAACAAAAACATTCATTTACATGTAACAAATAGACCACACACACCAGAGCCTAGTATGAAACAATAAAAAACTCGTAAACCACCTCTAGAATTGAGTGACCAATCAACATTAACCCTCAAGCTGCTTATTAATGATTGAAAGTCATTTTTTCATTCGCTTATTTTACTTCCCCAAACGGAAACTCCAGCCTCGGAGACAGCCGTAAACACCATAACGCTTTCCCCTGTCGCTTCATCCATTGTTCAAGAAAAACACCCTTGTATACATCTCCATTAATCTCAAGTTCAGCTAGGTGATCGCCAGTTCGTTTCCACTTTCCTTCTGCCGCTCCAGTAATCTTTTGATCCGGTTCTAGAGAAATCTCAATTGATTCGTTCAATTCAGCTGATATTTGTTTTCCATGGTTAATAAATCGATAATTTCCGCTAACATCCTGATCCGAAACATTCCCAGTCGTTTCTCCTGTATAACGGTGGGGTGCAATAACTGGCCAACCTTCGCTATTCATGAACATCTGATGTACTCGAACCTGATGAAATTCCCCTCTATCAGGAAAGCGTGTATGGAAAAATAGCTGATACTTGCCGCTCTCCTCATCGTAGTAAACTGAATTATGACCTGGCGAAACATAGCCTGCCGGATAGCTGTTCTCATCAAGTTCTGTTTGAAATAAGAAATTGCCCATTTGTTTTACCGCATACGGTTCAATCGATGCATCATCGAACAAAGGCAAATCAGGGTTTGATTTCACCTGTTCCATCTCATTGCCTTCCGCATCAACGTAAGGTCCTTCTGGAGATTTTGAGCGCGCCACACGCATATTGTAACCGCCCACGGCATCGAGACCACCAAACGTAACGTGCAAATAATAGTATTCGGTCTCTGGGCTGTACAGAATATAAGGGCTTCAATGCGACTATGGTTCCCTCCCATCAGATGTTTGCCATACCCCTGCCCCGGAAACGGCTTGCCAGTTTGCGGATTCATTTCCATAATAAAGATGCCACCAGAGTAAGAGCCGTACACCATCCAAAGAAGGCCGTCTTTGTCAAAAAAAACATGTGGATCGACTACATTTGGATGGATCTGTGCATCGTAAATTGTGCCATCCTCACTCTCTTCTCCCCACATACCAGATTTCAGAAAAATACCAAGATCACGGTAAGGCCCCTCAATATCGTCAGCAACTGCTACGCCCATAACTGAACGTGGCGAGTCTCCCTTGCAAGCATTGTAATACATATAATAGTTGCCGTCCTCCAATTGAATGACATCAGCAGCCCAAAGCGTATCCGTTTCCGCCCATTCAAATGCTTCGGCTAGTTCTTCATACACATTTGGAATCAACGGGTTGTCATCACTAACTTGGGTCGATACTTGTTCCCAATGCATCAAATCATCAGACTTGGCTGACGCTAGATGAGACCCGAAAATGTAATAGGTTTCGCCATCTTTAACAACTGATGGATCATGGACAGAGACTTCGCCAAAACTCACTTCCTGCTCTCCGCCATCACTCCCATTTGCCCAACCACCAACTAAAACAAACCCTACTGTCAATACAAGACAAAGTGATCCCAGTCCCCACCACACCTTATTCCTTGTTGTGAACATGGTTCCATTTCCCCTTTCCTCTTGTCCGTTATATTCATACATTCACTCAACCTAAATTATTTTTGTTTTTATTTCCTTAATTGTACGCACTAATCTTCACCACGATTTAGCCTTTGTTAGCCTTTAGATAAAAAACTGAATCAAGCTGCCTTGCTTTTCTATCTAAAACGTTAATGTTAATATTAAAAAATCAAAACATTCATGCTACACATTGCATAACGATTCATACTAGGACATCGGAGGAACATCATGCAATTAGACACTACCACCAAATCACTACCTGTTTACGAAGCACTTGCCAGCAAAGTTAGGCTTTCTATTATTCAACAATTAAGCGTCCGTGCTATGAATGTTCGAGAACTTGCAGAAGCTGTCGGTTTAAGCAGCGCGATTATGACCATGCATATTAAGAAACTCGAAAAATCTAAAATCATCCGCACAGAAATGGTACCTGGAAAAGCAGGCACCCAAAAGCTGTGCATGCTTGATGTGGAACAAATCAATATCTTGTTCCCCCCGAAAACAGAGAATCCGATCAAGTATCATGAAACTGTGTTATCAGTTGGCCATTATACCGATTTTGAAGTGGAGCCAACTTGTGGAATTGCCACACCAGAGCATATTATTGGCGAGTTCGATGAACCACGCTTTTTCCTTGATTCAGATCGCGTGAATGCAAAGATCTATGGTTTAGTAAAGGATTCATTGAATACAAGATCCCAAACTTCTTAATGAAAAATGAGATGCCAAAAACGTTGGAAATTTCTATGGAACTATCTTCTGAAGCTCCCTTTACTAACAATAATTGGCCTTCGGATATCACATTCCATTTGAACCAAATCGAGCTTGGGACTTGGACGAGCCCTGGCGATTACGGTGACAGCCCGGGAAAATTCACGCCAAATTGGTGGCCGAATGTCGTAAACCAATACGGGTTGCTTAAGTTTCTGCGCATTACCGAAGAAGGCACTTTCATGGACGGAGTAAAACTGTCGTCAATGACAATTACAGACGTTGATATCCGTTCGAAACAATGGGTTTTCCGTATTTCTGTTCCAGAGGACGCAAAAAATGTTGGCGGCGTAACGATATTTGGTTCAAACTTTGGCAATTACAACCAGGATATTCTTTTTCGTTTGTTTCACTCCACAGACCAAATCTAAAACAGCATCAGCAAAAGAGAGGTCTGTTGCTCGTTTTTTGCTGTTCTGTTCTAGACCGGCTCTACATCAGCGACAGGCACGCCGAATTTTGGCCATCCGTTTTTCCAATCGATCAATTGGGCTCTTGCGTGACGATTTGGGTCATCAAGTGGATCTCCTTCAATTTCTTTATATGGTCGCGCATGATAAATTAACACGTCAGAACTACCGTCCTCTGATACAGTAAAGCTGTTATGTCCAGGTCCATACTGTCTCGTCTCTTCATTTGTTGCAAATACAGGAGACTCTCCTTTATTCCAGCTTCTAGCATCAAGCAAATTAGCATTCTCGCTTGCATATAAAAGCCCCATACAGTAACGGTGGTCAGTTGCGCTAGCAGAGTATGCAATAAAAACACGCCCGTGGCGGACAATAACAGCTGGTCCTTCATTGACAAGATATCCTTCTGTTTCCCAGCCATGTTCAGGTTTTGTAAGCATCACTTGCTGACTTTCAAGCGTCCATGGATTTTTCATTTTTGCAATGTACAAATTCGTGTTCCCAGCTATATCTGGATCTTTTTGGGCCCAGACTAAATAACGGATGCCACGATGAGCAAACGTAGTGGCATCTAAAGCAAATGAATCCCACTTCGTTTCAATGCGCCCCTTTTCCGTCCAACTACCTTCAAGCGGATTATCCGCATCTGTTTCCAGCACAAACATCCGGTTTCGCGCCTTGGCTGTTTCCGCTGCTGCAAAATAGATGTACCATTTCCCACCAATAAAATGAAGTTCTGGAGCCCAAATGAACTTGCTCATCGGACCCTCTTCATGCTTATGCCAAACGTCCTTCTTTTCTCCATTGCATAACTCGTTGATTGTTTTTGCACGCCTTAGTTCAATTCTGTCATATTCTGGAACTGATCCAGTGAAGTAGTAGTAGCCGTCTGTATGCTTGTAGACCCAAGGATCCGCCCGTTGTTCCACAATTGGATTTTTATATACCAAATTCATTTCTCTTTCACTCCTTTTCATTTATTAACCTTTTATCCCCGTAATAGCAACGGATTCAATAATTTGCCGCTGAAAGATGACGAAAACAATAATCATCGGCAACATTGCCACAACTGATGCCGCCATAATAAGAGGGAAATCATTTTGAATTGCGTAATATGCATTAAAATTAGCAATCATTAGCTGAATCGGCATTTTATGTTGGGAGAAAACATAAATGAGAGGTCCCAAATAATCATTCCACACGCCCATAAACCATAAGATAACCTGGGCAGCAATAGCAGGTTTGATAATTGGCAAAATAATGCGCCAATACGTTCCAAACATACTGCTTCCATCAATGGTTGCTGCTTCAATCAATGCGTTGGAAACGCCATTCAAATATTGACGTAAAAAGAAAAGCATAAACACATTCCCAAGCATAGCTGGCACAATAAGCGGCAACAAGGTATCAATCCAGCCAATTTGTGAGAACACAAGGAACTGTGGAATCATAATAACCGGGAATGGAATCATCATCGTCGCAAGCAACGCTAAAAAGATGCCTTGTTTAAACCGGAATTTCATTTTCGCAAACGCAAATGCTGCCAGGCTCGTAAAGAAAGAACCAAACACAATAACAGGCGCAGCTATCGTCAAGCTGTTAATAAAGCCAAGATGGAGAGGTGCTTTTTGCCAGATTTCCACGTACTTCTCCCATACAAATGGATCAGGTATCCATGTAGGTGGCATGATTAACGTGTCGCGGTTATGCTTCAACGATGTTGACAGCATCCAGATTAGCGGAAGAATCATCGCGACCGCTCCTGTTGAAAGCAAGATATGTGCAAACGTATTTTTCAACCTAATCGCCGTACGTTGCTTCATGCCGTTTTTTACTGGAGGGATAGGCCAGTGTTTAACTTTGGATCAGTTCCAGCCATTTCCGTTCCTCCTTACCATTATTCATGCACCCATTTCGTTGAAAGTTTAAATTGGATAAAGGTCACGATAAACATGATAACCCCTAATATCCAGGCAATTGCACTTGCATAACCCATATCGTAATAAACAAAAGCTCTTTGCCAAAGGAAAAACACAACAGAAGCAGCGGAATAGTTTGGACCACCCTCCGGTGCCATAATTTGAATTTCGACGAAAATTTGTAGGGAGTTGATTATACCCGTCACGACAAGAAAAAATGTGATCGGTGTCAGCAACGGAATCGTCACATAGCGGTACTTTTGCCAGAAATTTGCTCCATCGATTTCTGATGCTTCATATAACTCTCTCGGAATATTTTGAAGTCCCGCCAGAAAAAAAATAATCGTAACACCGAGCCCTTTCCAAATTCCCATAATGATAATTGCTGGTTTAATAAACGCTTCATTCCCTAGCCAGTTTGGACCATCAATCCCGATTATGCCTAGAAAATAATTCATCAATCCATAATCAGTGTTGTAAATCCATTGCCATAAAATCGTAATTGCAACGATCGATGATACAGCGGGGATATAATAAACCGCTCTGTAAATGCTTTTACCACGGATTCCTTGATTCATCCAAATGGCAATAACGAGCGACAACACAAGCCCAATCGGCACACCTATTAAATAAACGATTGTATTCCACAGCGATAACCAAAATCGATCATTTGTTAAAATATGGATATAGTTTGCCAAGCCAATAAAATTAGCATCCTGCAACACATTCCAGTCCGTTAAACTAATGTAAATTGAATAAATCATTGGCCCTGAAGTAAATACGAGAAATTGTAGCAGCAACGGCAATATAAACAAATACGCAAGCCAGTTTTGTTTCTTTGCTAATGAATTCACACTTACACCACCTTTTCTTAAAAGCAAATCGGAGAAAAGGAGCCTTCTCTCCGATACAGCTCCATTATTGATTGTCTCTTGCTCGCTGCGCTCGCTCATTAGATTCATCTAATAAGCCTGCATTCGTGGCGCCACATCAGCTACGTATTCATCAACCGTCTTGCGTCCTTCCCACACATCCACAATCGTCTCGCCAAAGTAGTCATACCATTCGCCATCATACGTCAGTTCAGCTGGAAGTGGTTGCGACTGTTCGGTCGCAATATCTAGAAAGACCTGTTTATTTTCTGGCGCGAAATCTAGTTCCAAATACTCAGTCTCCGCCATTTCGATTAAGTTAGGAAAACCAGCACCTCGCTCCATTAAATTACGTTGTGAATCTTCATCTACGGAAAGATAAGCCGCAAGTTCAAATGCCTCTTCAGGATGTTTTGAATCTGCTGAAACCGCAAAGCCTAGGGATCCAAGCCATGTAATAGATTCACCAGTATTTGGCTCTTTGGCCAATGCATCAAATCATAATCAAACTCTAGATCCCAGAAAGCCGCTGTATCCCAAGGTCCCATCGGAAACATAGCCACTTCACCATTTAACCAACGCGCATAACTGTTAGAGGATTCCTCCGCTTCCGGTGAAGGAACGACCTGATGCTCCAGCCTTAAATCCGCTACGAACTGAAGCGCTTCCTTAAACTCTGGTGTATCCATCGTAATTTCCGTCGCGTCCTCATTGATCCAATGAGCGCCGTTAGAGTACACCGCCGGTTCAACCACCAGAAGCCAGCCCCATATTGGGCAATACTTTTCTGATCAAAATCAGGGTGGTCTGCGTTATTCCCGTCCACATCCAATGTAAGCTTTGTCGCGACTTCAATGTATTCATTCCAGTCATATGGATCGTCTGGGTTTGGATATTCAACGCCCGCCTCATCAAATAGATCTTTATTAAAAGCATAACCAAATGGCCCTACATCTTTTGGCAACGCGTAAATTCGGTCATTGATCGTATAGCGCTCTGTCCCGCTCTCCCAAATCTTATCTAAATCAATGACATCTGACGCCGCCACCCTATCCGTTACATCAAGCACCCTGCCTGTATCAGTATAGAAATTGGCATCACCCGCCCTAGATAGAAAATATCCGGTGCTTGATTTCCTGCCATCAGTGTCTGCAACCTGGTCGAATAATCTCCTCCAGGCGTTACAACAAACTCAACATTTACATTCGGATTTGCTTCCATGAATTCATCAATGACCGTTTGGTAAATTTCTTCTTCATGAGCTGTGCCCAAAGATTAACAGTAAGTTGCACATCTGCATCTGGATTTTTGCCCTTGTTAACGCTCTCGCCACTCTCATCACTTTCACCAATGGTCTGCGTTTCATCACCTACACACCCACTAATCGTAACCGTACTCACAAGAGCCAATGCCAACAACATCATTTTCTTCATGCTCTACTCCCCCTTATATATGGCGCTATTCATAGCTAGAACAGCCGCTTCGCCGAAAAGACGACACCTTCGTTATCGAGCCCCATCAGAACAGCTGTTTGTTTATTACTCTCCCAATCCCATGCACACAGAGCCTGCATTTTCATGCAATGAGAATCCTTCACAAAACAAAACTCACCGTTATTTTCTTCAATCAGGTAGTTTGCATCCCCAATAACAGCAACCTTTACACCAATCTCCATTACTAGTGGTTGCTCGACCTCGTCACGCAAAGGTTCAAAACAAAACATCTCCCACGTTCCTACGAGTTCATCTACATCCAACAGTCGGGCCCTCTCCTGCGTAACGTTCAATCGAAACAAGCGGCCAGCCATCTGACGTCCAAATAAGACGACGAATATGCATACAAAACGTATCTGGCTTTTTCAGCATGCGCGCATGGTGGACAAGAAAGAAAACTCCCTTCTCTTCAAAGATGGAATTATGGCCAGGAGCAAGCCAACCCGTGCCATTGCTAAACTGATACCCACCAAGTAGCTTCAAACCAACGGCCCCAGCAGGTTGATAAGCTGTATCTGCTAAATCTCGCCCGTGATAATCAACGTATGGACCTCAATTGAATTCGATCTTCCTACACGAATGTTGTACGTAGAAAACAATGAATCATAAGAGACAAACAAGTAATACATATCTTGTTCACGGTTGAATAGGATAAACGCTCCTTCCACAGCCCCTTCCTTTGATTCAAATTCCCGACGAGCGATACATTTCCCCGAACCATAAGATTTTAACTTACCTGACTTTTGGTCAATCTCACTCATATAGATTCCACCAAAGAAAGATCCATAGACCAGATAAGGAATACTCTCCTTGCTCAAAGCAATATGAGGATCAATCGCGTTGTTAGCGCTTTCATAAGAAGTCTTAAAAACCTCCCCTTCATCCGTCCATTCCCCTTTAAGTGATGAACTTGTTGCTAAACCAATAAAAGAACGATTCTTGCCAAAACGCGAGGCACAATAGTATAAGTAATACCGGTTTCCCACCTTGTGGACTTCAGGTGCCCACAACCCCTTAGCACCAGTCCATTCATACGCTTCGTCTGGAACCCCATCAAGAAGCCAACCCTCCCATGTCCAGTGAATCAAATCAATGGAAGATCTAAGCTGACACCCTCCTTGCATTCGCCCTTCCTCATCCACTTTCGTATCAGTCGACACACTATAATACAAGCCATCATCTACAAAAATAAATGGATCATGGGTATTGTAAATCGACCAGCGCTCCGGATCTTGCTCCTCAGCCCGCCCATACTCATACACTGAAAAATGAGGAGATGACATAGATTTCATACATTTCCCTCCTTAATATTAATAACAAATATATTAACAAGTTAACATTTATTATAAGTATAGGCTAATTAGCTGTCAAATTATATTTTAATTTTTCTAATAAATTAATGTATATTGATTTATAAAGGATTTTTATTTATAACAATTTAAAAATCCTGCTAAATAATGATTGAACTTATTGAATAGTTACCTTATAATATTGATAACATTTTTGTTTATTATTAATATTTATTTTAATGATGGTTGAAAACCGTTAAATCATTTAAATGAAAGGGATGTCAACAATCGATACAACTGATGGATGGGCTGGAAAATTACTTAACGGGCTTGGTTGGATGATGGTATTTGCGTACATCAACCTGCTTTGGATTGCATTCACGTTCATGGGGCTAATCATTTTTGGCATCTCGCCAGCCACCACAGCGCTTTTTGCGATTGTCCGAAAATGGCTTCAAGGAGATCGCGACTTAAAGATCCTCCCCACTTTTTGGAAAATATACAAAGGGGATTTTCTAAAAGCAAATCTCCTTGGGCTCATAATCGTCGTAATAGGCGCAGTTCTTTATATCGATTTCTACTTCCTTGTTGCCATGCAGCACTGGTTTAGCACTGTTCTACTCATGCTGATCGCAGTGTTTATTGCACTCTATCTCGTCATACTTGTCCACATCATTCCAGTCTTTGTACACTATGAAGCAAGTATTTGGAGCCACCTAAAAATCGCCTTGTCCGTCGGTGTTTCTCACTTAGGCAGAACTGCCTTGTTACTTTTCGGCTCTCTGATCATCTTTTACTTGCTTCTATCTTATCCAGGTACCATACCCTTTTTCTCTGTCAGCTCCCTTGCAGCCTACACACTCTTGGTTTCATTAAACATGTACGAAAAAATCTCACAGAGACACCACACCCCTGTAGAAGAATAACGAAACAGGGGTGTTGATCATCTTCAAGAAAAAATGAATGGCCTCCCCCCGATTGAATATCGAGAAAAGACCATTGCATCATACTATGTTTTAGTGTCTACTTAACGGGGCTTTGTGCAAAGCTATTCAGATTTCGAGTTTCGAGCTTAAATACATTGTAGTAAAACTATGTTTAAAATGGTATAATTAACCATCTACTCATAACGGAGATGATGTATTGTACATTTTATCCCTTGTCATTCTTTTTGCTGGAATCGCTTCTTGGATTCCTTATCTTCTATTTGATGTTCAAACTCCTATTGGAATATTATCTATTCTTTTTGGATTTATCGGATTGATACTTGCGGCCAAAGCACAGAAACGAATTTTATGTTGGTTGCATCTTTGCTTAATCCTTAGTTTCATTCCTGTCATCATCTATATTTACCTATCAAAAGGGTATCTGCCAATGTAATAGACTGCTGTAAATAGAAAATCTTCTAAATAACCAGCTATTGTCAAAAGTCTTTCAACCCTTTATTATTTAGGATTGCATGAACTCCCACTTGCAGGAGTTGATATGTTCTTTTTAATTGTCATATGTACCTTGTTAATCGTCTGTTTATCGTACGTCATTGACCTTAAGAAACAAAATCAGAAAATGATGAAACAAAATGAGGTTCTACTTAACTTGTTGAGTGAGCTTAAACATAGGGAATGAATGTAAGAATCTTACTTACGATGACATCAACAGGAAGGCTGCCATCTATGCTAAAATCAGCATCAAGCTCCACTTTTGTCTGCATGAATTGATAGGCAGATCTTCCTCCATTTAAATAGAGCCCACACTCTTTTATAGAAGCGTCACCTTGCCTTTATAAACCGCCTCGCCATTGCAACATCAAGAGGTGTATCAATATAAATCGACAAATCGATTTCATTCCCCACAATTGAATGATCACACCACCGATAGAAACAATCGCAGGAAGTAGCCAAAGCGGATTCGTAAAGAGCGGTCTATCTTCCCCGTACTTCCCAATAAAACCAGTCGCAAACCACAACGATATTGGGATAACAAGCAATCCGCAGATTGGTAAATAGAAATAGCGAAGTGCTTTTATTGTCGTACTCATCAAAATCCATCTTCAAATGTTTTATTAAGAAACAGCAGAACTCCGCGAAACGAATCTTTAGCCGCATCCGCGCTTCCCTTTGCTGTTCCCCCAAACGTCATTGTCATTTTCCCTCGATTCGTTATTGATCGTGTTGTCGGTAAATAGGGCAATGCTGCTGGAAAAGCAGAAAAGTGCCCTGCGTCTTTGTAGCTCAAGTAGTAAGGCTCTCTTGTATCCCCTTGTTCCCGCAAACGATCTGTTAACATTTTTGAAAAATGAGTCGCTGGTTGAAGCTGATCATCTTCTCCACAAATAAACATGATTTTGCCCTGTATTTTTTCAACTGGTATGATCATCTGATTTACTTTTCTTTGTCATTTAATGCCGCAAATACACCTGACAAACTCGAGATTGGTTTTGCCGTAATCCAATTTCCAAAGAAACGAAAGAATTCTTTCACGTTAAAGCTCGGCATAAAGTATGGAAGTTCTTCCCCTTTGTACGTCCAAGCAGGCTCATTGATCATTTGTACGTTTTTAATGCCACCAAACATAAGAGCACTGGTGCAACGGCAATAATCGCTTTTAATTCTGGAATAACAGTTCCTGCAAGCAATGCCAATTCCGATCCTCTTGAAAAGCCCACGATAGCAAACTTTCCTTTATCGACTTGGTCTTGCTCTCCAAGCCACTGAAAAGCTGTTTCAACATATTCTAATGGGATTCGACTAATCCTTCTGGTAATCCTTCTGCTGCATAATAAGCTAGAGCAAGAGCTGCATAACCATGTGATGCTAGCAGTGCTGCCGCTTGTTCGTGCACAGCGGCATCAGAGCCCCCAACGATAACAACACCTGGGCAATTCGTTTTTGTTTTCGGGAGATACAACTGCCCCACTAATCCTCGAGAATTGATCTCTATTGATTTCACATCATCAAGAAAAAAGCAGCGCTCTACTTTCGCATGAGCAAGTGCTTTACGCTCTTCGTATGCAGATAAGTAAACTGTGAGTGGTGTGGCAGAATGTTTTGTAAACCCTGTATTTACTTTCTGTACAGGTTCCATTGACCAAAACAAGCCCATTGCATCAACTTCTGCATACGTACCTTCTATCGGCTTTTGTTTTGCAAGATCTACCTCTCCTCGTTCGTCCGCTTTAAACGTTGCTTGTGATTCGAATTTCTGTCCTGTATCGTCTGTAGCTGTGGCTATAATTGTGATCAAGCTTCCAGGCTTACTACCAGTAATTTGAATAGCGACACGTTTATGTGTAAGCGCCCGCTCTGGCGTTACATGTAGGACTGTTTTCATCTTGTCTTTCACTTCCATTTGAAATCCCCTCCAAATGTCCAATCTAGACTATACTGTTCATCCTGTACTCCTCTCAATGCATTTACTTAAGTCACCAAAAATAAATTGATTATTAGTACAATTTAAACAACAAATAATATATATCTCACTACTGGTGCAACCATGTTAATTACACTTATCATCGCGACCTCTCATATTCTTTTAAATGTATACGAGTGTATAACCAAAATGATTCATTTACCTTTATGAGAAGTATCCCTACGATTAAAAATGGTAGTTTCTATTGTCCACTTCTACAACCGCCAAACTTGAATCATAGATATACGATGGGTCTCAAATCGCTTCAACCGTACGATTCCGGAAAATCGTATGGAGTGTTTTAATGGTGATAGAATTTGAAAAAACAGCATCAAAATGAACAGGCTTGACTCTCTCACCTAGTAAGTTCGCACTTTTCTTTCCTGCGATAGTTAAATTAGAATCACGCCAACCCTGTACTTTGTTTTCTCGATTCCATTCTGTTTCTCCATGTCTTGTAATGTATAACGTCACCATAGGCACTAACACCTTTGTTTATGATCTTCTTTGGAAAACATTTTTCTAAGTAAAATTCAACTAAAAATCGTAAAGTAAATACAGCGAGAGTAAATAGGATCATCTGTAGCCAACCAAACCACTCTATATCTAGGAAAAGTTGCAGAACAAAAACAATTAATACACAAAAAACAGCATTATAAAATGAAACAAGTAGTTTCTGTTTCAAGAACGACCTCCGCATGAACACTTATTTAAAACTGACAACATCAAACACACCATTGCACATCAATGTTCACGCTGTTGACCCCTCTCTTTTTCTTGTTCTGATCCACTTTCCCGTTTCGATTTGATCAACAAATACATCGCCAAGCCGAAATAAAGGACGGCTAGACCACCAAAGACAATAATTGCTGAACGAGGATTTGTAAGTACTTGAGAGAGAATAACCGCTAAAACTAAGTAAAGAGAAGAACTAATCAAATATACTTTATATCTCGGAAAATGTTTCATTACACTCACCTCAAAATTAGTGTAGCATTAATTTGAATGTTAATAAATCACTGAATCTAGAAATGAATCTAGCTCCCCAGTAACTCTAACCTAAAAATGGCATCGCCGTCTTCATCGACCTCACCTGTATCGAAAAATCCAAGCGATTGATAAAGATAATAAGCAACGTTGTTTTCACGATCACAAGAAAGCACTACTGCCGTCACACTTCCATAAGAAAACGTTAAAATGAAGTCGATCATCTTCCCTAGTGCTTTTTATCAACCACCTATTGCTTTCGCTCCATTTTTTTACTAAAAATAATCTGACCAATATGGTACGCATTGTGGGTAGTCGCATTTGCGATAAGAGCCCACCACTCTGCATCAACTGGAAACCCGTTTACCTTCTCCTCCAATTGCTGTTCCGTAATGATCTCTTGCCAATGGAGCAAAACATCGATCAGTTTCTTTTTTAGCGCTTGAAATTCGGTTTCCTGAGGCACGAGGAAACTATCAGCGTTCTCTTCAATGCTTTTCACTGCTGCAATATCCCCTTTTTTATATCGGAGTTGCCATGTTTCATTCCAATAAATTAGGTGTTGGGTGATTTCGGCTATACTATGGCTGGTTTCATCAGGTTTCCAAAACGCTCTTTCTTCTGAAATACCCTCCACTGCTTCTTGAAAGGACATATACCAACTTCGGTCATTTGCATTTGCTAATAACTGATCTAACAGCACCGCTTTTGCATGAACCATTTGATTTTCACCTCTTTCACTCTATTTATAAGAAGTTCGTTATTCCCATCTTTTTTCCTCTATCAAAACACAAAACACCTAGTGGTCATCCACTAGGTGTCTCTCTCTTTATTTCTTATTCCGATACAAATACATCGTAAGCGGAGCAAAGATAACGGTTATGATTACTGAAACAAGGAATACCCAACCAATCTCTCCTGCTGTAACAGCTCCATGCATTAAGCCTCGAACCGCATTCACTAGCAGAGAAATGGGGTTGATGTCCACAAAGGCTTGTAGGAACGACGGAAGTGTTTCTGGATTAACAAACACATTACTGACAAACGTAAGTGGAAACAGCACCATCATACTGACCATCATCAATGATTTATCAGATCTCATAATTAGACCAAGCGTTGTCCATATCCAAGAAAGGCTAAAGCAGAATAGCAGAATTAACCCGACTGCCGCTAGTACACCAAGAAAACCGCCTTCAGGACGGAAACCAAGAATAAGACCAAGAATAATCATAATCGCTGATGCCATTGTGTATCGAACCGTATCAACAAGCAGCGATCCGACGAGCGCGGAAGGAAGCCAGATTGGCAACGTCCGAAAACGATCAAAGATGCCTTTCCGAATATCATTGTTTAAATCAAGTCCCGTGTACATCGTAATTTGCGCAACGGTCATAACAAGGATACCTGGCAACAAGAACTGCAAATACTCACCCGTCGAGCCAGAAATCGCTCCACCAAACAAATACGTAAACATTAGCAAGAAAATGATCGGAAAAACAGTCACATCAAACATCTGCTCTGGAATATGTTTTATCCGGAGCAGCGTCCGCGTCGCAAATGCCATCGTTGCTGACAGTGCACTTGGATGAGGTGGACGCTCACTTTTAGCAATTGCTTCTGCTAATTGATTGTTCCGATCTGGTTTGTCACGTTCAATCGCTTCACTCATTCGCTTTTCTCTCCATTCTTTTCTGCATTTCCGACTTCTTCTCCTGTAAGTGTCAAAAAGACTTCATCTAAGCTCGGCTGGCCAAGCGAAAATGTGCTGACGGCAATCTGTTCATCAGCAATTTCCCAAGTGCCGCCGCAGCGAGCGTTGGATCAGTCATTTGTGCGGTTAATGAAGCAGCGTCTTTTGCCGGATGGATGGCGATATTGCCACTCTCCTCCAAAACTCGGAGCGCTTTCTCCCGAACACTTTCGTCTTGTAACGTAATATGCAATGTATTTGTCCCGACCGATGCTTTCAACTCGCTACTTGTGCCTTCAGCAATGATTTTCCCGTGGTTGATTACAGCGATGCGGTCCGCAAGCTGGTCAGCCTCCTCTAAGTATTGAGTAGTGAGTAGCACCGTCGTTCCTGCGTTTACAAGCGTTCTGACAATGTCCCACACTTGGTTGCGGCTGCGCGGGTCAAGTCCTGTTGTTGGCTCGTCGAGAAAAAGCAGTTCAGGCGTCACGACGATGCTAGCCGCTATATCAATCCGACGTCTCATCCCGCCAGAGTAATTTTTCACTTGCTTTGTTGCAGCTTCTTCTAAGTTAAACGCATGCAGCAACTCTTCCGCTCGGGCTTTTGCTTGTTTCCGTTTATAACCCATAAGCCTTCCAATCATCGTTAAGTTTTCAATCCCAGTTAAATCCTCATCTATCGATGCATATTGCCCCGTTAAGCTAATACGGCTTCGAACAGCATCCGTTTCTTTGGCGAGGTCATGCCCAAAGATTTTCGCCTCGCCCCCATCTGGTTTTAGCAATGTCGCGAGCATGCGAATCGTTGTTGTTTTCCCAGCACCATTTGGTCCTAAGAAGCCATAAACGGTTCCTTTCTCTACCGATAAATCAACACCATCAACTGCTCGATGATCTCCAAATACTTTCACAAGCCCTTTTGCTTCAATCGCTTTTTCGTTCATATCCAGCCTCCTCATTTTGCCAACCCTATTCATCTATTCATTGAAATGCAGTTTTATGTTCCACTACCCAATCTGAGAACGAGCGCGCAGGTCGCCCAATCACTTGCTCCACTGTAGGAAGAATCATACTTCCTTCTTTAGGCGGATTTTTTCCCATTAAAACAAAGAATTCGATGTCCTCATGCCCATATCCTTGTGCTTCCCAATTTAACCTCGCTTCTTGTTCAGTCATTTCCTTGAAAGCAATTGGTTTCCCCAAAACCTCACTAATCGTTTGAACTGCTTCTCTGCGCGACAATGCTTCTTTACCAGTCAACAGATAGCTCCTCTCATGATGCCCGTCTTCCATTAATGCTGCGACAGCGACGGCGGCGATATCACCCTCATGAATTCTGCTGCTCCGCGCATCCCCAAATGGCTCTCGGACAATCCCGTCGTTTCGGATTGAATCTTGCCAATCAAGAAGAGCATTTGCCATGAATTCGCCAGGCTTTAGTAAAGTCCATTGCATTTTGCTCGTTTTTAATTTTTGTTCAACTGCCCCTTCCTCATAACCAACTAACACAGCAACATGTTTGACGCCAGCCTCTTCAGCTAGTTTGATCACTTCTGGGTCTGTATTCAAATCGGCATTCTGCTCATCACTCGAGCTCAATAAAAAGAGCCCATCCGCATGATCAAGGAGTCCAGCTAACGTTTCAGGCTTATTTAAATCACCTTTCACTAATTTAACTGACTCTGGCAAATTTGCTTTCTCCGGATTGCGGGAAAGCGCTCGAACATTTACTTCTTTTGCTACAAGCTGATTAACGACATGCCTTCCGACAGTCCCTGTTGCTCCTGCGACTACAATGATCACTTGACTCACTCCTTCATATAAATTTGTTGAACTGCCACTACCTCCTGCATCACTTTTTCCCGTAATTCCTTTGGATGAACAACTTCGACCACTGCGCCATAACTGAGCACAACCGCGATGGCGTAACCCCAAGTATAAAAGAGAGTGTCTACAATGATGTTCTCTCCATCTTGAGTCCACTCTTCTTGGAACTGTTCTGAAACTCTCTGCTTTGCGGATGCATCAAACCGTAACAGAGCATGAATCTCTTCGTTTTCCTCGTAAACATGTTTTAGTGCTACTGTGCTTGGCACAAACGTCTCCTCAAGCAGTTCGAGGTTTTTCATTCTCGATACACGGAATGTGCGCATAGATAATCGCTGTAAACAATAGCACTCCACATACCAAACGCCCTTTTCCCACAACAAATGCAACGGCTCCACTTTTCGGAATGATTCATGGCTTAGAGCATCTGTATAAGAAAATTCAACTCGCTTCTTCTGTTGGACCGCTTGCAATACGTTCCTTATGACGCCCCTTTCTTCTTCAGATGCCCCGATTTCCATGACCACTTTTTTCTGCATTTCCTCGCTCTTAAGCGCTGGCTGCAGTGCACCCAACTTATTCGCAAGTCCACCACCAAAGGCTGTATCCAACCTTTTAACAGGGAATAAATAAGCAACAAGTCGTCAAGAGAGAAGGTTTGTTTTGTTAAAAAGAAGCCGTTCATCAATTCAAAACCGCCATCCGCGCCAGAAAATGAGGCGACCGGGACACCTGCCTGATTAATTAATTCAATATCACGATAAATCGTACGGATCGACACTTCAAAACGAGCTGCTAAATCAGTGGCTGTTACTCTTCTTTTCGTCAACAGTTCCATCGTTATGCCAAGCAACCGGGCTAATTTCATGTGAGCCTCGCCTCCTTTTCCCTCGACTTTCTAAAGTATAGCGCAGCAATCCTGACATCTAGTGTGTCAGGATTCGTTTATAATTAAATGATTAACAAAGAACTTCAACAACAAACCCACCAGGTGCCTTCACATAAAATGTATACCCATGCGCGTGTTGCGGAGGACCCACTTTAAACCCATCTTGTTTCAACCGAAGATTAAGTTCATTCACTTTCAATTCATTTTCTTGCATAAATCCAATATGGAATGTTTGCGGGTAGTTCACGTTTTTCCGTTCATTAACGTCAAAACCAAACCATCCTCATCCATTAAAGCGGCAAACCCGTCACTCCTACTCCCAATGCACTCAAGCCCAAAATACGTTTCCAAAAAAGCACGCGCAGCTATGACATCATCGACCGTTAAGTTCAAGTGATTTAATTTCAACCTCTTCACCTCTTTCTCTTGACTCTTTTCATTGTACGACTCTCATGCAAGTTCTAAAGTCAAATGAATTCAGTAAAGATAAAGGCTAGCTTTTTACATTGAAAGGTTGTACATGAACTTTAATGTTTTTCTTGAATATGGTATAAAGCTCATCATTCCATTTTTAATCTCTAATGCAGCAATTTAACTACATACGGCTATGATTCTTATAAGAGCAACTACTTTCTTTCTCTTCGCTTTTTCTGATCTCTTTTTAAGATTAGTATGTGACGTTACGTCGTTCGCAACAATTATTTTTTACGATTATTCCTCTTTACTCAGTTATTACTATCGGCTATCACTTAAAGAGTGATTTCCCCGCTTCCTCTAACCTTTCAACTCTCATTAGAAAGGACCCTTCTCTGTCGAATAATAATAAGAATTGATAAAAAAAACACAGAATGCACGTATGATCATTTAGAAGAGGATGATAAACAGTAACGGGGAACGAATATACTAATAAATAATAGACTCTTTTCGATCGTATTGCGTTAAAGAATGGCTTATAGCCCGAAAAGAGCTGCTTTAGAATATGCTTAATTGCAACAATTACCCTGGAGCAAACATCATTAACGCAGCGAGCAGCTCGTCCAAGCAGGGGGTACTTTCGATAATTAACTACTTATTTCTAATTTCCTCATTGTTTACCTCATTAAAAAACACGCCCCCTATCATCTTTGATTAGGAGACGTGTTGAATGCAATGGCGGGAACGAACAGGCATATCGTCCTTGCTTAGATGTTGAGTACATGTGCGCTTGTCATCATTGCTACCTTCAAATTTTGCAGCAAATGCTTCTATACAAGGTGTAAACAATAGATCATCGACTATACGAGATATAATTAGAATTCTCCATTAGTTGCCCACTCTTCCGCAGTTATTATTTAAGAACACGTCAGAAGATAGTATAGCCCACATCTTGACTAAAATCTAAACCAAATTCTCGATAAAACGTACATGTTTAACAGCATTGACGGCAATATTTTCTTGGTTGCCTGTACCATAACCATTCACTGAAACAATGACGATCAAGCCTGCCGTTACTCTTAGGAGGATGCCCTCAAAGAGATCGTTACTTGTCGCCACTTCTACACTCTGGCCAATTCGAGTTTGTAATTCATTTGTAAACAAGTTTTCAAACAATTCTATCCCCCTTTACTGTCCGCTTACCGATTCAATTTCTTCGATCGGCACAAGCACTTGAGAACCTGTATCTTCAATAATAATAATATAATCTTCCTGGACTGCTAATAGCGTCCCGCTGACTACCCCAAATGCGTTGGTTACTTGCACTTGGTCGCCTACTAATTCAAGTAGAGCATCCTAATAGTTCCTGTCCCATTAGGCGGGGGGGTTGTTCCGGGCGATCGTTTCGACAACCTTAATTCCAATAACAAGGTTAACAATTGAATAGTAGCTGATACTTCTGTGTCTGTGTTGGCCATCATTTTCACACTCCTTTCTGTTAATATCTAATGCAGAATTTCTGATCTTGTATAGGATAAGCTCCTATTTTTGAACCTAATTAATCAAAATTCCATACAAACCTAAGCTGCTTTATGCTGCATTCCTAAAGAACATGACTCATAGAATAGTTCTTAGTACTGTCTAAACCAACTTTATAAATAGTAAAGGATAACAATCAAAAATTCGGATGAAATCACATTAGGGGGAAATAACATGAACGAGATCACCGTTTTTCTTTTTGACTATTCGAACGGGCAAACATTACAAAAAGCCTTATATTCCTTGATCTCCCTGAAGCACCGCATCAAGACGGTTTATCTTCTTAACCCCCCCACTCCTTTTGAGCCAAAGGCAATTACTGATCATGTTCAAGCTATTTTTGTTCCAAAGAAGAAACTGTCCGATACACTAAATGCCCTTTTGCAAAGGTGTGACAGTACGTATGCTCTCTTTCTTCAAAATAACGACACTCTTTCTCAAAGTATACGATCGAAAGATTTAACACTCTCCGCATCTCAATCTGTTATGACGATTAACTTGCAAACCGGAAACCATTTTATGCAGTATCCTTTTTTTACGAAAACAGCACTTTTTCAAAAAAAAAATTACTGGACATCACGCAATTACCCTTTCCAGAAGCCCTGTTTCCAGCCTGGCTCCAGACAGTGGAAAAAGACCTTATATTGCAAGCAAAACAGGAATTCATCAAGCGCCCAAGGACAAAGAGCTCAAAAAGCCAGCGTGAAAAAGATCAATTCCTTAAGAAATATGAACATACGAAAGCAGATTTGACTTCGCCATCCCTTGCCATCATCATGTCAACCTATAATATGGCAGATTACATTGAAACCGCCATTGCTTCTTGTTTTCTTCAGCAAACTCAGCCTGACCAGGTATTGGTTATTGATGATGGATCAGAAGATGACTCATATAAAAAGATGCTGAAATGGAAAGAACAGGAGAGGGTAACATTACTCCGCAAAAAGAATAGTGGCAAAGCAAGAGCTTTAAATGAACTTTTGCCTTACGTCACGGCGGACTTTGTAATGGAAGTAGACGCAGATGACTGGCTTGACCCAGATGCGCTTTTCCTTATTAAGAAAAAATTGCAGCGCCTCCCAAAAGATGTTTCGGTCTTGTACGGAAATTTTAGAAAGTGGAAACAGCAGCCAACGGACGGCTTGATGTATAAAGGAATCGCAAAAGGAAAGACGGTAAAAACAGAAAGGGAATTGGCATCTTACCGATTTCCACTTGGCCCAAGAGTCTATCGTACAGCTGCTTTAAAGAGGGTAGGTGGGTTCCCCTTGTCTCCTTTTGAAAATGGCCGCTTATATGAGGACGTTAGCGTATTAATCAACTTAATCAAACAGTCAAAAATTTCATATGATGATTTCACCGTCTACAATATCCGCGAACATACCGATAGCATCACGCGAAAAAACCGCCATAAATGGAAAGAGTTTAAACCATTTTTAAAGTATGATTGACTTTCTTACTCCATAGCAGCGTTGAACCTTCATTACCATTTAAGCCCTTTTTCTCATGCAAAAAGGGTTTTCGATGCAACGAAGATGCGCATTGTCCTGATCATAACTAGATACAGGCCCCATTCCATTCCCTAAGCGGACAAACGCCGTTTCGATTTAAACGTCACGTAATATGATGCAGGGAAAAAGATAAATGGAGAGGAGCTAAAACCAGTTGTATTCATATGGAAATCTGGGTGACCCTGTTCACACAAAAGTTGGCGTTATTGGTTTAGGATTTGTAGGCCTTCCGCTTGCACTATTGTTTGTGAAAAAGGGGTATCACGTTACGGGAATTGATATTGACAAGAATAAGATAGCCGATTTGGAAAAGGGATCAAGCTATATTCCTGATATTGAAAATTCCGAACTAAAACAAGCTTTGGCTGCAAATACGTTAACGTTTGCAGACCATTATGACGGCATCAAATCTTGTCATATTATTGTCATTTGCGTGCCTACGCCATTAACGAGCGACTTAAAACCTGACTTGAGCCACTTAAAGAAAGTAAGCGAAGAGCTTTATCCTAGGCTTCAAGAAAAACAACTTGTCATCGTGGAAAGTTCTACTTACCCTGGGACAACACGGGATGTCATTCAACCAATACTAGAAAAAAGTAACTTGCGCGTTGGAAAAGAGATTCACTTGTCCTACTCCCCGGAACGCATTGACCCGGGCAATAAAACATTAAAAATTGAACAAATCCCTAAAATTGTAAGTGGGATCTCGCAGAACTGTCTTTCGTTTATTTCCGGCTTTTACAACCATGTTTTTGACACAATCGTTCCTACCTCATCAGTAGAGGTTGCCGAACTTGCTAAACTTTTGGAAAATAGCTACCGTTTTATCAATATCTCCTTCATTAATGAGATGGCGATGCTTTGTGATAAGATGGACGTTAATTTATGGGAAACCATTGCCGCTGCCAGTTCAAAGCCATATGGGTTTCAACCTTTTTATCCCGGCCCCGGCATTGGCGGGCACTGCATTCCAATTGACCCTTTGTACCTGTATTGGGCAGGAAAACAACGCGAGTTCCATAATCAGTTTCTATGGTTATCTAAACAAACAAATGACAGAATGGTCGACTACGTAATAAAACAAATTAAAGAAAAACGTCGAAAAAAAAGACAAAAATAACAGAATCTACTATTCTGTTATGCGGTATGTCTTATAAGAAAGATTTAAATGATGTAAGAAGTTCCCCCTCTGTAGAAATTATGCGTACTTTGCTAAAACTAGGCGCTAAGGTTACCTATCATGACCCGCATGTGCCAAAGCTCGCAATCGATCAACAGACCCATCACTCTCTCACTCTCTCAACTGGCATATTAAAAGAAGCAGATATCGTAGTCATTTTGACTGACCATTCCCTTTTGCCTATTAAAGAAATCATGGAACATACTAAATTGGTATATGACACTAAAAATGTGACAAAAGACTTTGTAGGAAAAGCTGAAGTGATCGTATTAGGAGGAAAAAGGCGTTACTCCGCGGAAGACACACAAGAATGATTTCTATCATCACTTGTACTAACAGAAGCGATAAAATGATGAGGATCTTCGAGAACTATGAAAGCCAAACGTTAAAAAACAAAGAATTAATCATTATTTTAAACAACGATAGCATGGATATTTCCACTTGGAGGGCACAAGCGGAACAATATGGGGGCGTCTCTGTTTTTCAAATGCCTGAGAGAAAGACTGTGAGTGAATGCAAAAACTTTGCCGTCGCGAAAACGTCTTACGACTATATTGCAAAATTTGACGACGATGATTACTACAGTCCTACCTATTTAGAATCTACCTGGTCAGCCTTTACTCAATATAAGCGGGCAGATATCGTAGGGAAAAGCAGCGTGTATTATTATTTCCAAATAAGCAATTGCCTTGGCTTATTTCCTTCTTCTTGCGAAAACACTTTTACCGAACAAGTCGTCGATTCAACTTTAGCATTTAAAAAAACGATTTTTAACACCGTACAATTCACAAAAATGAAGATGGGTTCTGATAAAAAATTTCAAAGAGATTGCAGAGCAAAGGGGTTTCATATCTATTCCACTGACCGGTACAACCATGCGGTTATCAGAAGCGGAAAACCGAACCTTCACACATGGAAAATAAGTGACGAGCATTTGAAGAAGAAGTGTATAAATCATGTTTATACGGAGGATTACGAGTCATTAGTTAACGCCCAGGAGGATAGGCTATTCTAGGCCAGGCTAATAGTTTTAAAAATGATAAAGGCTGGGTATTTACAGGTGTTACTAGAACCGCGCCTAACGTGGTTGACCGCACGATTTCCTATAGGGGAAACCGTTCGGTTTGCCCCTTTTTGTGTGGCTCGTGTCTTGCACAATTTGTCTCCGTTATTTGGTGAAATGACTATACATAAAAGGCAATTAGCCTCGTTATTCATGGAGAATGGATATACTTGCTTTGGATAAGACTTCTTTCCACATGCTCAAGCATGCTGCTTTTGGGAGTTCGCTCACTTTTACCGTAACGATAAAAAAACGTTTCCCAATCAGTTTTGCATGTTTCCAATGTCCAGTGATCAATAATGGTTTTCCGTATTTTTTCAGAAAACCCGCTCCTTTTTTCAGGGCTATCGATTAAGCTCTTCACGCCGCTTTTAAACGAACGAACATTCCTTGGAACAATCAAACCGTTTTCGTTGTGCATAATTAGTTCTGGAACAATTCCCACACAAGTGGAAATGATCGGGATTCCACAAGCTGCAGCCTCCAACACAGGCAAAGGAATATGTTCGGACTCACTCGAGCAGATGAAACAATCCAATCCTTGATAAAATTCTACCATCTCTTCTCGGGGCACTTTGCTTCGTATGTTCGTATCGTCATGTCAACATCTACATCCTTCAAAGCTGCCACTACAAGATCATATCCTTTTAACTCTCGATACTCTTTTTGATCAATTCTCCCAACCCACCCCACCTTAAATCGATCGTTTTCTTTCTTTCTATGTGGAGGTTTAAATAGTTGTTCATTTATGCCTACCTTCGTTTTTGCAATCGAAATGTAAGGTTTTAACTTTGTTTGGATTTCATCAGAAGCTGTATTGACACCGCGAAATGACTTTAAAAAGCCAATAAAATCGGTTTTGTCCGTTTCCTTCCCCGTGTGATTATCGATAATTCGAATAGATGTAATCCCCGTCGCCATTTTGTTATAAGGGATACCTGTTTGTCGATTCATTTTTTTGGCGATGTTAATGGACATTGGGTAGATCAAATCATAGCGTGCTTTGTCTCCTGCCTTCACCTGATTCACATACTTGAGTTCCAACTGGATGTGTGCAAATTCACAGGAAAGGAGATCCTTTGCGCGATAGTCAAAGGCCCAACCTGGTCCGCCTGCAACTAAAAGAACCTTCATAATATACCAACCTTTCAAACCGCATTTTGATATACAAACCCACCCTTGTGCCACAAGATGGAACTGAGCGGTTAATGAGATCAGGCACACTCGTCATTTATTTTCATGCTCTGTTTTTCAAGAGAAAATCATGCTTTGTCAGCGGAAAGTAATAAAACAGAGCAATAGAATCGACTCAACCAGACTGCTTTTTAAAATACTCGATATGGTCTTTAAATAACTGGTCAATTCGCTGGTCGTATTGTTTATTTTTAACAATAGCAGTTCCGCCGGATATTTTTTTAATCCAATTGTCGGGCCTTTTGATTGCGAAAATCGGAATTCCTTCTTTGGCTGCTTTGCAAGCAATAAAAGCATCCCTCATATTTTGGTAAGGAAAATCGCTTGGCTTAATCACGAAAGAATCTGTATGCATACATGAGGTTCCTACTCCGGGAATTAGCGCGCGCGAATGTTTTTCTAAGCCCTTGTAAGATAGGTAGGAATTTGTTTTATTTTTGAAAACCCGATCTATGGGAGCATTATAATTAAAACTTGAACCATGAACGCAAGCGATGATTCTATTATTATGAGCCTTCATTAAAGAAATCATTTTTTCAATGTAATCATTTGGGTAAATCAAATCATCATCCACACAAAAATAATACCCTTTTGTGTTAGGAAACTCCTTAAATGCCATTTGCCCTCCTAAATTATCAGATGAAAAGCTGAATTTGATTTTACTTTCATTTTTCAGGAAAGCCGGGCACTCCTTTGCTCCATTCACATGGATAAACATGCGATCACACTGTTTTAAGAGTGGCGGAATGATCTCTTTTAAATTCTCGAAACGGCTAGGTAATGCCGCCATCCCAATCGTAATCATCGTTTCTCCCCTTCCTAGTATTTCCTCAGAAGTTTTTCCAGCAGTTCGATTTCTTTGACTGGATTTGTTTTTTTATCTCCTTAAATAAAGGATCATTGTAAAAGGCAAGCAGGCGCTTTTTTAAGGTAGGATATTTTGAAATTTGATGGAATTTGTTTGTGTCGCCATTTTCAACGTAATTGTTAAAATTCATTGGTCCGTTTCTTAGAATCCCTAAATGGAACCCATGATGAGCCGGTAGTGATGCGCTCTTATTTTTCCAAAACCCACTTTCTTTTCGATCAAGTTGTATAGGAATTCTTCATCTCTAATCCCTGCATTAAATGCCTCATCAATCTTTTCAGGATGATCTAGATATACCTGAATGATCGGATCCATTTTTTCAAAGTACTCTTTCACTTTAAAAAAAGTGCAGCCCGGTTAGCCGTTTAGAATTGGGGCGGATTTGGTTGCTGTAAGGCAACCCGATTTCTTGGCAATGTTTTATATGCGAGTCTATGAGAGAAGGCTCCTCTTTTACAATTAAGAAATCAATATCGCTATATACACGTACTCAAAATCGTTAAATTCATTGGAAGGCAACAAAAATCGCCTCGCCTTCCCTTCATTCGCTTGGGAAACTTTGTTTGGGCGATAGGTCTCTTTCACTTCGAAATTTTTAGATAAATGTTGGTTGATTAGTTGCAGGCTACCGCTTTCTTTAGAGGACAGTTTGCTATTTGCAAAAATTTTCACATAGTAGTCCGGATAACTTTTTAAAATACTATAAATGTAATAAGGGATAAATTTTTTGTAATTCCCGTAGACATAGGTTGTCATACATAAAGGTTTAAGCTCATTTGCATCCTCCTCTGTTTTTGGTCTGAATCGTATGTGAAATAACGCCTCCAACCAATCGCCAATGGTATCTTCCATCGTAAAATGGGAAACCATTTGTTCCCGCGCCTCTTTTTTAAGTACTTTTAGGCAATCTTTATCCTTTTTCAATTCATTTATTTTCTCAGCAAAATGGGCAGGGACAAGGCTGTTCAAAATGAAGGATCGTCCTTTTGGCCCAGAGACGGTTTTGACGTACCCCACATTCGTAGATAACACCGGCACTCCACTCGCGTAAGCTTCCATCGCGGGAGCTGGGCCTCCTTCATTTGAAGAGGTGATTAAAAGAAGATCCAATTGCTTATAAAATTCGGGCATCGCCTTTAACGGCACCGACGATGAACGAGTCGCCTCAACAAAATGAACGTCTGGATCATTTTTAAACATTTTGACAATTGGTTTGTATAAGGTATGATAATTTTTTACTCTTCGACGATCATTTCCTACCCAACCGATGACCAATTTACGTTTATTGGCAGACGCGCGTGCAACAGCAGCCGGGCTGAATTGGTCGGTATCAACAAATGGTCGAATAAACGCTACTTTTTTCTGGGGGAGCCGTTTTTTTATTTCGTTTGCCAATTTGGGATTAATCGCCCCGTAATGGGAAGCTGGTATCATACGATGAAAGAAATCATGATTTGGCTTAAAGAGATCTTGCCATTCCCGATAAGTAGAATGGTTTCTCATGACGTAATTATACGAGCCTATTTGAGAAGTATCGACGCGAACACCAAAAAGAGAAAGAGACAGGGCAATCCCTATCCCCAATGCCGAAATGACTTCATAAGAAGAATTAATGCGGTCAGCCCCACCGTTTTTTGTTGTTGCGTCTTTCACTTCTTTTAAAGAACAAATTTCCAAATATGGGTGATATCGTTGGATAATTTTTGCTTTTGCCCCTAGAACCCACCACTCGTAATCGTACACTAACAGGTGCTTGGTCACCCTTATCTCCCCGCTTTTGTATGTAGATATACTGTTTAACCATTGCCTAATTAGTTAGTGGCCTCCTTTTAAGGCTCCCGTTCAAAGAATAAGCATTGGAGGCTTCTTAATACCAAAATCTGATAAATCATTGTATGTGGAAAATCAAACGATTATGTGTCCATTTTTGTAAACACACCTCATCATTAATCATAAACTAATCCAACGTTGTTTTTAAAACAGGAGGTATTATAATGGCAACCTATCTCATAACCGGCGGAGCTGGATTTATTGGCTCCAATATTGCAAGAGCATTAGTTGAAAGGGGGGAAAAGTGAAAATCCTTGACAACTTCAATACAGGAAAGAAGGAAAATATTTTAGACATTAGTGATGACGTTGAGCTGATCGACGGGGACTTCACAAACGATCAAATAACTGAAGCTGCAGTAAAAAATGTTGACGTCCTTTTTCATCAAGGAGCTATCCCTTCTGTTCCCAAGTCGATTAATAACCCAATGAAAACCAACCATGCCAATATAGTCGGTACACTACAACTATTGCATTCAGCCACTCGCGCAAAAGTAAGCCGATTCATTTATGCTGCTTCTTCATCCGCTTACGGAGATTCGACTATCCTTCCTAAACACGAAAAGATGCCGGGCAAGCCAATGTCCCCTTATGCGGTCAGCAAGTATAGTGGTGAATTATATTGTAAAGTCTTTTATGACCTCCATGGCCTAGAAACGATCTCCCTACGGTATTTCAATGTGTTTGGACCCCGACAAGACCCGCATTCTAAATACGCTGCGGTCATTCCAAGCTTTATCACATCGATACGAGATAACCAATCGCCAACTATTTTTGGAGACGGTAGCCAATCACGAGATTTCACTTTTATCGGCAACGTCGTTTCAGCAAACTTGTTAGCAGCTAATGCCCCTAAACTGCAAGGGGAGGTCGTTAACATAGGAAGCGGCTCACGGATTGACTTAAACACACTGATTGCCGAAATTAATTCCATTTTAGGCAAAAACATTCAAGCAAACTATGATCGTGAGCGTCCAGGGGATGTCAAACACTCCTTAGCTGATATTCGCCTTGCCGAAGAGTTGCTTGGGTATCGTCCCATCGTTTCCTTCAACGAAGGACTTAGGCAAACCATTCACTGGTTTAATCGCCAATAAAGTGAAACTTCAGCGGGATAAACACTTGCATTTCATCCATCTAAATAGCAGGAGAACAACCACTTGAAGACCAAGCAGAACTGCTTCCTCCGCGATGGCGACCACATTTTTCATACCTACTCCGTCTTTGCCCCTGGTCTCGAGAAAGTTGGTGGCCCTTATTATCTCCTTGACGAAACAGCGCTTGGGCGTCAAGAAACTTGAGAAGAACGAAAAGGACGCTCTTATGGTCCTGTTTCTTTGGGAGAAGCATAGAAACAAAGATAGTATAACGCCTTCTCATCGAAGGCGTTTTAAATTTACATATTCAATACCAAATCACAAGGTTCATACTCATTAGACTCTGACTCAGCCCCAGCTAGTAAATTAATTCTACTTATTTCTATTTTATTTCACATTTAATCCTAATAACCTTGTAAAATAGGCAGCTTGGTATTCATTAATCGTACAACCTTTTAACCGATGCAGATCGACGTTAATCGAAGAAAACAGACATGTGCTAAGATCAATTTGTTTTAAGCTTGTTCCTTCAAAGTTCGCCCCGTCAATATCACATTCTGTCAGCTCGATGTTTTTAAATTGAACTTGGTAAAAATCACTGGAAGTCAGCTTGGAGTTCCGGAACGCGCAATGCGAGAACTTGCTTTCCCCAAAGAGTCCCATCGCCAATTGACAGTTTTCAAATACAACGTCTTTTATATTCATATCTGTCAACTTCGCACCCATCATTTTACAGTCTTTAAAAATAACTCTGTTCATATAAGCACCGGACAAGTCGGCATTCGAAAAATCGCAATAGTTGAACGTGACATCAATAAATTCTGCCTTTTTTAGCTTTGCTTGAGGCATAATCACTTTGTTTACACGGCTGTTGTTCACCTCCAAATTCTTAATCGCCACTTCTTCATATGTCCCATTTTCAAGCAACGCAGCAACTATGACTGGGTCTTCGAGATTAAAGATCTCATCGATCGTTCTTTTTTCTAAGACATTGTCCGTGATAACCGGATCTTTGACCATTGCATTTGCTCCTTTTCATTAAATAAGCCAAATGACAGTGATCATTTGGCTTATTTATTCTTATTTAATTGTAACGATATTCTTATTCGGAAGTCTACTTAAACACCAACGACTTCTTCATGGTATTCCTCAAGTGTGAATTGGTTGTCAAAGATATCCTGTGCGACTTCCTCACCTACATAGCGTAGATGCCAAGGTTCATAGCTATAACCCGTTATCTCATCTGCACCTTCAGGATAACGAATAATGAAGCCAAAGTGGTGTGCATTTTCGGCCAGCCAACTTCCTTCTGGTGTTTCTTTAAATTCCGTTGTTAATTCCATGTTGACAGATTCGCTCGAAACATCCATCGCTAGACCTGTTTGATGCTCGCTATGGCCTGGTTCTGCAACTGTATCTTGATCCGCTCCATCCTGATTAATTGCATTGCCATAAATCGACTCTTGTCGATCAAATGAACGATAGCCAGAAATGGCATAAAGAATGTGTCCATCCATTTCAGCAGCAGCAAACAGTTCTTCCAGCGCCGCCCCAGCTTCTTCGCGAACATAACGCTTGTCTACATCATCATCAAATGAAAAACGGATATCTGGAGCGACCAAATCAGGTGGTTCATATCCATCTGGAAGTCGATACTCCGGATTAACATTTGCAGCAATATTTTCAGGATTTGCGAGAGTTGAGACCCCATCCACTTCAATTACGTCATTTAAGTATTTTTCATCAATTGTTAAACGAGGCTCATTACCTTCGTCTATTTCTTCCTCATTTGTATGTGCATTTCCTCGCTCTTGATCGGTATCTGTACAGCCTGCCACTGCCAATAAAGCCAATAAGCCCACACTTGTTACATATTTACGCAATACCATTCCAACTTTCTTAAAGACTGTTTTCTAAAAGCGATTCATAACGTAAGAATACATAAAGTCTTGACAAGTCCTTTACCTTTTATACGATATAAGACAAGACAAAACACGACATTTTTCTACGTTAACCAAAACGATACTTTAAGAATTAGAAATGATCAAGAACCATTCGCTCTCTTTTCCTTCCAATCTTATCCATGGAGTTAGATTGTCTGTCGTAAGTCCTAAAAAACCGACCATCGGTTAAAAAACGATGGTCGGTTTAATCACGCTAGCAATAAACTAAACAAGTAAGCCGTTGTGACGATAAAAAGCAAGTAACAAAACGCAAAGACTAGATTTTTTCGAATAATGCTATATGGATTGGCTTGCAGTTGCATCGCCAAAATCGTTGGAGTGATGTTAAAGGGACCAATCATCACCGTACTTAAACCAACGCCAATTAACAATAAGCTAACACCATACGGATGCGCGGCAATCGCTCGGTAAGAAATGGTGAAATGAGTGCGATGGAAATAAGCGGGTGAAACCCTACAAGCGCAAAGCTAAAGATACACAGACCAACAAGCAAGTAAAACAAAAAACAATGAACCTTCGTTAAAAGTAAAGGCAAAAACAGCATTCATATAGTCAAACCATACCGTGTAAGGAAATACCTCCACGAAAAAACCAGCTGTTAAAAATAAGAAAAACAAACCGTGAAGCTGTGTTGTATTCCCTTTTACATAAACAGAGCTAAGTTTGGCAAACCGTTTTCCTTTATGAATTGCCTTCGCCCATAAAAACGTAAACGGAACAATCAATACGGTTACTGAAAACAGGAATGTTTGTGGCGTTAACGCATTAAAAATGAGCAACGCAACAATAAAAACAGTAATCGCCATCCCAAGTTGTAAAAGCTTACGGTTAAGGGAACGCGGCTCAGCTGTTGACTGTACGGGCACTTGCATTTGTACGTCCTTTAATTGACGCTTATGTAGAATCCAGTCAATTGAAATAAACAAGGTACTAATGACAAACAGCGTTGGCAGAAGTGTTAGGTAACTCACACCTGTTAAATCGACGGTGGACGCAACAAGCACTTCCGTCGGGCTCCAAAGTAACACGAGCGCGTACGCCCGTAAAATACTATGGGCGAAGAAGCGCTGGATAACGACCGGGCCAAGTTGGTTTAACTTGTTTTTTACCGTTGCGACAACTACTGGTACCGTAGCAACATTTAAAAAAAGTGTTAGCATATACGTCATAATCGATGTCCTGCGATAGAGCCGGATTGTATTTAATTCAGGAGGGCGACTAATCATTTGCCCAAGCGCTCGGTCATATTTTCCCACCGAAATAATGGTGCTCATATAGGGCAAGACAAACAATAGAGACAATAAGCCCGCCATTGAACCAAACAAATGAAAAAACGGGACATCAGATGGTACATACATAAAATAATACAAGAGACCGAGTGAAAAGAAAGAAAGGCCAGCCCATAAATACAACCGGCTGGCTCGTCGAATATTTAAGACAATGACGATGAGAGCAAGAATCCCTATGAGTGTTTGTAAAAACGGAACAGCATACACTTCATTTACAAGATAAAATAAAACAATAAATAAGTATAAATAAAAAATGACACACACCCACTTTGATTAATCTTAACTGAGTATATCACCTTTTTCGATATGAATTGTATGATTTGCTTGAAAAATCATTCCACCAAACAACGGAAAGATCATTTACGAAACAGTGCCGCTGTGCCATTTCCTCCCGCCGCTCCAACCGTGCTTAAACCAATTTCCGCGCCACTATTCGCCATCTCATGTACCAGTCGTACGACGTTAATTGCACCTGAAGCACCGTATGGATGGCCAAGCGTCAATGCGCCTCCACTTCTATTTAGTTTATTTATATCGACCTTCAATTCCTGACTACACGCGACCATTTGTGCCGCGTACGCTTCATTCCATTCGATTAGATCGACCTGATCCACCGTAAGTTTCTGGCGACAAAATAACTTCCTTATGGCAGGCACGGGACTCAAGCTCGCAAGATTTGGGTCACAGCCAGCGCTTGCCCCATCAATAAATGTTACTATCGGATCGAAACCAAGACGTTCACATGCCTCTTTTGACATAACCAAAACAGCTGCGGCACCGTCACTTTTTGCACATGAATTAGCAGCCGTAACACTCCCTGTAGGACCACTAATAGACGGCATTCGTTTTAGCAGTCGCTCACTCACTTGCCTAATCCCTTCATCCGCAAGATGACGATGCTCTTTTATTTTCTCCTGCCGAAAACGTCCCTCTTGTTCTGCTACAAATGCACGTTCATAACTCCTTGCCGTGTATGCATCTTGTTGCTTTCGTGAGATGCCATAAAGTGTTGCAACATTTTCAGCCGCCACTGCCATCTCTGGGTCACCGATTGTATCTGGTGAAAACCGGGCACGAGTTATAGGGCTGAATCATTTGCTGGAATACGCTCTGGCTCTAAACTCGTACTTTCAGTTCCTCCTGCTATATATATTTCTCCAGCACCAACTTGAATTTGTCTGGCAGCTGCGATTATTGCCTCTAGTCCCGAGCCACATTGACCATCAATTGTTGTACCAGGAATGCTCATGGGTAACCCTGCCTCTAACAATGAGATTCTTGCAATGTTCCCCCCTTCACCAACAGCGTTACCAAGAATTACGCCATCAATCTGTTTAACAGGAATCTCCTCCGTTAGATGATGAAGTACCATAGCAGCAAGTTTTTCCGGACGGTAGTTTGCGAGCAGTCCGCTTTTATGACCAATGACAGTCCGCTTCGCTCGTACAAGGACAACCTCATTCATTTGTTTTACCTACTAGAGCCTGGCGATCAATCTTTCCACTTGCTAAAACAGGGTAAGCATCAACGAAATGAATTCTTCTCGGACGTTTAATTGGCGTAAGCTGTTCGTTTAAGATCAAACGAACTTGCCGTTTTCCATCATCTGGTACATCTGCTCCACCTTTTATGTATAACTCCATTTGTTTCCCCCAGTAATCATGGTCGATTCCAACTGCGACAGCTTCGTCAACAAACGGCAATGTTTTTGCCAGGCGCTCGACCTCTTCTGGATACACATTATGACCACCAATAATAAGCATATTGCCTGTACGTCCTTTTACATGCACAACGTTATGATCATCTAGATAACCGATGTCACCAACGGTCTGCCAACTTTCTGGGGCTGGCTCACCAACATAACCAGCAAATAAGTAAGGACTTTGAACAAATAACCGATGTTCTTGATCCACTTTCATTTCCACACCTGGAAAAAGTGTACCTACAGCCGTCTCCTTATGATCACTTTTACTATGATTTAAATACGATACAAAACTTAGCTCTGAAGCACCATAAAATTCAATCAGTTCCGCGTTGGGAAAAGACCTTTTTGCCTGTTCCCGTTGACGTTTACCCCATTTTGCCCCAGATACAATGACGGCCGACACTTCTTCAATTGGGTTTTCAGCGACTCCGACCAGCGCTTGAGTCATTGTAGGGACTGCATAAATGATGTTGATGTTCTCGTTTCTTACTGTTTGAATGACTTGATGAGGAGCAAACGAAGGCTCCAAATAAACGGTTGCTCCCATATGAAGCGTATGTACAGCTGCAAATAAAAACAGTGAATGAAATAAAGAACCTGGCACACTAACCCTGTCTTCTGAACAAAGACCAAACACATCCTTTGCTGCATCAAAACTTGCCGACCATGACTGATGTGTCCGCATATACGCTTTCGGCTTCCCCGTACTCCCAGATGTGAACCCGATGTAAAAAGAATCATTTTTAGTTGCTGTTGGCAGCTCTGTTTCCTCTGTGTATGTTCCTATTTCCTCTACTCTCCAAATAAGGCAAGGTGCAGATTGACCCTTATTCGTAAAAAGAGCATCTGCTTTCGACAAAGTAAAGGCCGCATCCTTTTCTCGTTTTGACCACGCATCATTACTTGGTACGCCAATCCAACCAAGACTTGCGATTGCTAAAAATGCAAACAATTGATCATCAGTATCCTTTAAGTCAATGGCAATACGAAGAGGAGGAACAAGTCCATCTTGCCGTGCCTTCGCAACGAGTAAATGACGGTACCTATCTATTTCTTTCTGTATATTAGCGTATGACCGCTTTTTTCCTTGATACACAATCGCACTTTTTGCGGGTTGCTTGCTTGCATGCGCTTTAATCATTTCAACAATTTGCACAGTCCCATCTCCTAAACCCTTTTTAATGCATCGTAGGAGATCTGCTTTTCATTGTCAACCAACAATTCATTGTGGATAACGTTTTTACCTTCACTAACTCGATAATTTTTATAATAATCACTTTTATGTTTACATATGTAAACATTTAGAGTAAACTGAAAATAAATCGGAGGTGATAACAATTGGACTACCGTAAGCGAATGTTCCGTGGTGCTAAAATTGAAGATTGCATTGAAGATTTTATTCAAATGGAGATTGCTTCACGTACGCAGAGCAAAAGTGGCGACAACATCTATCAAGGCATGAACACTGCGTATCGCTATGTCGTCAATCGAATGGTACGAGAATTTGATTATAAAAAAGGAGACCGACTAATGAGAAATCAATTCATTGAATTAGAAAAACAACTTCGACGTCAAACGGATAACTCAATCGCTCAAAGTACTGAATCCTTATACGCTCAAGTGAAAGAAGCACCTTATCTTGATGGTATTCCTGAAGAAGCAATCAACGAACTTCAGCAACTTACACCTGAATACCAGAAAGGAATGTTTGAAGGTATGGCTTTTGCTTATGAACAAGTGGCAAACTATTTAACTATCTATATTGCTAATACAAATGAGTTAACTGAAACCTCTGTTCATGAGCTGTTGGAGCTTATCCAAAAAAACAAGATTGTTCAAGATGAGAAGATTGAAGAAGGAACAAAAACCTACCAAGAAGGTTTCACCAATGGAGTAAAAGGAGGATTTAACTTAGCCTCATTGGAGATACGCGGACAGATTCTAAACGAACAAATCATTTAAAACCCGAAAATAGGCCACTCTATTAACGGAGGGGCCTGTCTACTTTATGTAAAAGCTAAGCGTTCATTTTTTCTAATGCGCGTGAAATAGTAGAATAAATATTAACGGAGCTAAAATCAATTCCTAATTGGATTGATGTTTGTGCGATTTCAGGTCGCAATCCTGAAAGAGAAGCTTTTGTTCCGACTAGCTTTAGTCCCTCTACAAGAGAGAATAGCTGATTCGCTACCATTGTATCAACAACTGGAACGCCAGATAAATCAATTAATAAAGCTTCAACTTGAATCGAAACACATTGGTCAAGTGTCTGCTCAAAAATGACTTTTGCACGGTGTGTATCAATTTCGCCAATAAGCGGCAGTAACGCAACGTTTGAATTAAGAGGAATAACTGGCGAACTAAGCTCTGTAATCATTTCTTGTTGTGCTTGCATCACGTGTTGTGCCTGGGCCAAATTCCTTTCGCCAAACTCGGTAATGATTTTCCGGAATGACTTAGATACCATTCGGTTCCATTCTTGATTTTGTGTAAATGAAGTCGTTTCTCGATTTTTATAACTATATTCAGAAACAAGATCCAAATATTGTTCTTGAACAGTTAGAAACTCATCGATGATTTGCGGTATTGGCGTTGCTAAATGCCCTTGATCGGCAGCCATTTGATCAAGCCACTGGTCAAATCTCTCTTCCAAATCCTCACTATTCTCATTAAAGATCTCACAGAACAACAAATGGAATTGGTGATTTTGTTTCTTTAACAGCTCAATTTTCTCTGAATCGCTTGTCCCATAAATGCCATCCTTTGTTTTGTCTAAACTTGCATACCAGCATTCCGTTAAATTCCAGGTTTTCTCTTTCATAAATTCATACAATGATGACAACTTAACTCCTCCTTTTTTACCGTGATATCATGACTATACTCTATAATAATTACCAGCTTTCCAAAGGATTGTCCATTATTATCTTAGATACTGCAACTTTTTCATCGCCTCAAGCTATTACTCTCTTGGATCACACTTGCTACTAACCGGATTTGCGCATCTAAAAAGCGTCTTTCCTCAATATTTAAAAGCAATAACTGTCTCTCACGCCGTAATTGTTCTAATTCTCGTAAGAAGAGCTTCCTCTCATCTTCTTTGATCACTCGATTCCCTACTTTCCATATACAAGATTTACTAATGCTTATGGAATTTACACCTAATCTATGACACCATTTACGAGTTTACCTCATCATCAAATGCTTCTTTCGACAATAAAATCGCTCATCTTCAAAAACAATGTTTAAAATCCTAATAATGTGGGAATTTGAACTATTTACGTATAAATCGCTGTCTTTTAAGATCAAAAAATGTCATACTTAAAAAACAGCTTATCTTAGCTGAATCTACTATTTAGGAGGCCCCCGATATCTATAAGCTTGTTCGTAAAATCAACGGGGAATTTATCAGCCTAAAAGATTCTAGCAGCCATAGAGAAAAACAATTCTCCACATCAGTAGCTGCCCACTCATTTGCAAATAAACTGAACGCACATTTACTTCCTGATCACCATGATTGGAAAGTGATCGCCATTACGTTTAAATAAAACCTTCTATATATTTGAAAACCGCTTGTTCCTGTATGAAAGGAGGATCTTATGAACCAAGATCCTGAACTAATCCAAGCCGTCAAAATATTAAAATTGCTCCATCTAGTTGATTATAAACTAGACATTGAAACGACTATGGAAACATACTTAGTTGAACAAGACGGCACGTTATCTATCTCTCAAACGTCGCCCTGTCAAGTTCCAAAAAACACAGTCCTATTAGACCGACATGGATATGAAAACATGAAAAATATGTTTAATCGCAAAGAGATTGCCTACCTATTGGCGAAACAATTACAGTTTTATAGCTAAAAAAAAACGAGTCTCCACTCGTTTTTTTCTGGTCTATTATTCACACACCTCATTCAATTTAGTGTGTAGCCGACCCCATTTAACGCTTCTTCAATGTTTTTCACAAAAGCGACATCAAGATCAATAAGCTCGTCTCTCGCTGCGCCATTCTGAACGAGCTCTGCAGTTAAGCCAGTAACAAACACACGAACACCCATGATCTTTAATGACATAAATATATTCTTTAAGACGGCAGGAAACGTTGTTCTAATAACAAAAGCTGCGATAAATCGACAATAAAATAACGCACTTTATTCATTGCTGCATAATCCAATGTTTCTTCGAGTATTTTTGTGCTTCGTGTCGCATTTATATTTCCTTGTAGCGATAAAATTGCAACACCCGCTTTTATTGGTATAATTGGCACACTCAATAAATCAAGATTTCGGCTTGTTTCATCTAAATCAATTAAGTAAGAAAGAATCTCTGCAATGTTTTTTAAGAAAGCAATGTTTTCCTCTGTAAATTGCTTTTCTTGCTTATCCATCACACATAAAGTACCAAAAACATCCCCGTTTTGGTCTTTTAATGTCACTCCTAAAAATCCTTTTACATTTAATTGTTCCGTCACTTCTAGCTCTTTTGTTAAATTAAACGTCGCCAAATTGTTTGTATGCATCACATCTTCATCATTTTGAATAATTAAGCGGCAATATGTCCCACCATAATCAACCGCATATCCTTCCGGAATAATCATTTCATCCTTGTTATAGGAGCTAAGAACCATCATTGCTTTTGGATCCCGCCTTGTTACATAAGCTGTATTCACATCTAACTCATCACTAATCATTTGAAAGAACTTATAAGATACAGCTATAAGTGCTTGATGGTTCGTCATATTGATCATCCTTTCCGTTTCTCAATAAAGTAGGCTAAGTATAACACCTCTTTCAATGGTTATGCACGATTGCTCGTCTGGGCATTTCTGTATATGCCTTAATAATCAAGTATATGACCATGTGATAACGTATCAAATGCCTTGTCTTTAAAATCAACAAAAAACGTCAACCTTATTTAAAGTTGACGTCTAGCTCATTATTCAAATAGTGTTTTCCCTTTACCAAATGCATCGTGGAAATCATTCGTAAATTGTTTCACTGCAGCATCTGTTCCTTGATGATTGAGCAACACCTCTAATAAATCTGGAGAAACAGTCACTTCGTGTACACCTGCAAGCATTGCTTCTTCAATTTGCCGTATATTTTTAAAGCTAGCAGCGAGAATTCGAGCTGGCATTCCATACATATCAAATAACTGTCGAATGCGTCTGAGAACATCTATACTGTTTCCATGCTGAATATCAATACGGTTTACATAAGGAGCTACATAACTTGCCCCTGCCTTCGCTGCAAGGAATGCTTGCTGTACTGTGAAAATGCCTGTCGCTGTTATTTTCACTCCATCTTGTGCAAGATGTTTAATTGCCTTCATGCCTTCTTTGGAAACGGGTACTTTAATGCACACCTCGCGCTCAAAAGCATTGCTAATTTGCTCCGCTTCCTTTCGTATTCCATCAACCGTTTCAGCAACCGGCTGTATATGAAGCGGTTGATCTGAAGACAATACTTCATTTATTTGTACCAATTGCTCCTCTGCAGAGATCGTCGTGTTTTTTGCTAGAATACTTGGATTGGTCGTTACACCATCCAACGGCAGAAATTGAGACAAAGAACGAAACGCTTCCACATCCGCCCCATCCATAAGTAAAGTAAAAGCCATTAGAAATCCTCCTTTTTTTAAAACATGACTTGTCCACCTGTCACATTAATTGACTGCCCTGTCATATACGATGCTTGTTCAGAACTGTAAAAGACAACTGCATTTGCGACGTCGTCATACGTACAACCACGCTTTAACGGAACTTTGTCTGTGTAAACTTGTTCTACTTCACTCTCATCGATGCCTAGTTTCTTTGCATACGATGGAATTAAGCTTTGAAACATTGGCGAAGATAGGAGATTCCCTGGCATAATTGAATTCACGCGAACATTATGTTCAGCCAAATCAAGCGCTAAGCTCTGCGTTAAGCCAACTCCACCAAATTTTGAGGCCGAATAAGCTGCGTTATGCTTGCTGCCTACTTTTCCTGACTTCGAATTGATTTGAATGATATTGCCATAATTCTGTTCCATCATCCACTTGCTTGCTTCACGTGCACATAAAAAGTATCCTGTTAAATTAACATCAAGGGAAAGTTGCCAGTCTTCCTTTGTAAATGAATCAATCTTCGTACTCCGAGCAACACCTGCATTATACACAAGCAAATCAAGTGAACCAAAGGCTTCAACCGTTAACTTCATTACATTTGCGACATCATTCTCATTTGTTGTATCAAACCTAATTCCAAGCGTATCGTTGCCTGTCTCTGCTGAGATTTTTGCAGCAACAGCTTTTGCTTTCTCTTCTTGTAAATCAGCTACAACAACACGGTATCCTTCTTTGCTTAAACGTAAGCTAATATGTTCACCTAAATTTTGTGCTCCACCAGCGACAACAGCTGTTTTCTCTATTTGACTCATGTTATCCCCACTCCTCTATTTATCTAGTAATTGTAATCGTATGACCTGCTTCGATTTTAGGTAATTCGTTCGCTTCTACAGATAACGTCCCTGGCAATTCAGCCTCCATTGCACCATCCGCTTTAATGGTTATATGGCCAAGCGCGCGTAAATTTTTCTCGACAGCTTCACCAACAGCAGTTACTTTAAATGAGCTGCCAG
>BAXC01000034.1 GCA_001310375.1 Bacillus sp. JCM 19041
GGGGCTGGATTCAAGGTATGCGAACCGGGAGCGACTCGCGCGGGTGTACGGAATTAGTGGATACAGGGGGACAGGGAAGCAGAATATGCGTTTATTGAAGCTGATCGCGGAGGGATGAGAGGTATCAGGGAATAAAAAAAGACCAATCAATCTGGGGAGGGTTGATTGGTCTTTTTTTGTGTGGGGTAGTGATTTATCTCAATAAAAAGTGCTACAGTCAAAGCAATGTTCGTCATCGGATTGGTTACTTTGATGTTGCTTCTTGAAAAGGACAAATTGCCCCGGAGCGTAGCAACTCATTAGGGGCGTATTTGTATGCGAAACACTTGCGCCAACCTTTGGGTTGACTAATCTGTTTTCGCCTATGCTGTAGTTCCTGAATTCAGGTAATTTATTCACCAAGGCGTTACTCTTTGCTGATGAAAATCCCTAGGCAAATGATAAAATATTAAGTTGTGCCATTTTGGGTTCAGTATTAGATTGGGATGGAAAAGAAGGTATATCTAACAATACATATATTCGACCTCTTAACTGATATAGATAAGTGAATGAGTTATTGAGCATCAACAATAACCCCTTTGACCATAAGGTGTTAAGAAACTTAAGTTTTTCTGTATACTATTCTATAAGTTTATTTTAAAACTGATATTTCTTGCGTAATCAACAAAGGTACGATATTATGACTATGGGTCAAAAATGACCAAGGGTCATAAAAGGGTGGTTTTTGTTAATGTCACAAAGAATGGATAAAATATTTCATGATAGAAATAACACAATCCTAAATAATGCAGAAACATTATTTAGATTAAAAGGTTTCGATAAAGTAACTATGAATGACATAGCGAAAGAATCAGATGTCGCAAAAGGCACTTTATATTTGCATTTTAAATCTAAAGAGCAACTACTTTTTAACATTTTGAGACCTAAATTGGAGGAGTTTAATCGTAAGGTAAAACTAATAGACAAAAACGAAAATCTTACAAGAGATAAAATAAAAAAAATAATCACTTATGGATTTGACAGTAGTTTTTTTGACTTTACTATGGAACATTTTCTTTATATGCATAAGTTATTTAATGTGCAATATCACAATGAATTAAATTTAATTATCGATAAGATCATAAATAATTTCTCGCTAATATTACAAGAAGGTAAAGAAAAAAACGATATAAAATCTTCTCTACCTAATAACTATTTATCACATCAACTGATGCACATTTTTGACCCTCAAATTTATTTTAGTTTAGTTGAAATTGAAAAAAACACAAAAGAAAGTTTTGTTCGCAATACGATAACTTTTTATTTAAATGTATTAAGTACAGCTAATGAAGGAGAGTCATATAATGGATCTACAATTAAAAAATAAAAAAGCACTTATTACTGGATCAACTAAAGGAATAGGAAAGGCAATAGCTTTCGAACTTGCTAAAGAGGGTGCAGATGTTTTAGTCAACGGTAGAAATAATGACGAAGTGGAAATTATTGTTAATAACATAAAGGAAAATTATCCAGAAACTAATCCTCAGAATGCTTTTGGTAATCTATTGAACAGAGAGGAAAGAGAAAATATATATAATAATCATCCTAATGTAGATATTCTTGTGAATAATTTAGGAGTATACGAAATGATGACTTATGAAAAAGTCAATGATGAAGTTTGGAAGAAATATTTTGACACAAATTTTCTTGTTGCTGATAACATGTCTAGATTATATATAGATAAAATGCTGAGTAATAATTTTGGCAGAATTATTTTTATTGCTAGTGAAGAAGCTGTCATGCCTTCAGGAAATATGCCACAGTATGCTGTGACAAAATCAATGATATTATCTTTATCCAAATCATTATCATTTTTAACAAAAGGCAAAGAAGTAACAATTAATACCATTATGCCTGGACCTACATTGTCGGAGAATGTTGAACATATACTCAAAGACTTGTATGGTCATTCTAGTAAGTCTTTTGAACAAATTGAAAAGGACTTTGTAGTGTCTAATTTACCTGATTCACATATTGAAAGATTTATTCGTCCTTTTGAGATAGGAAGAATGGTTGCATTTGTAAGCAGCCCACTTTCGGGTGCTATGAAGGGCACAGCAGTTCGAATGGACGGTGGTTTAATCCCTACTATTTATTAAAACAAGATTAAATGAATAATTTTAATCAACAACTGTAGCATTGGACGAAAGAAATGCCTTCTCGTTACATATGGTTCATGCATTACAGGCTTCTGAATCCTATCATGTTTCATCGGAAGTATTAAGCTCACTCGCAGAAACAATGGACGGACACAACTTCATGGATACACTCAATCGACTGGTGACAGGGAGTGCCATTCATGCGGAAAGAAAAGCGTATGAACTTCAAAGCTCAATTGATATGCTAAATGAAGTCGGACTGAACGCTGATTTAACCAAAGCCGCGAAAGAGAAGCTGATCGAGCTTGCGGAGGTTGCAACTGAGCATCGCGCGAACGGCAAACCAGCTGACTGGAAAGAAGTGCTGAACTATTATCATTCATAAGACAACAAGCGTGCTGTTTTTCTAGAACCGTAGAAAAAGCAGCACGCTTTTTTGTTTCTTCTATGAAAATGAACTTGAATCATGAATAAGATGAATCAACTCATATGACGACTAAGCTTTACAGAGAACCCTAGTGTTTATGTCAGAAAGGAGATGTCCATAAGTAGCTATTGCGCAAAATCTAGCTGATTTTGTCGAATTGAACATCGATCTCTTTATTAAACTATTTATTTTATTTTCTTAAAGACCAAAGTGTGGCAAGCGGTTAAGCGATAAAACGTGTCGATTACTAGATGAAAGGGAGTTGACATCAGAATTTTTTGAAATTACTATTAAACGATCAATTATATACTTTAGTACTTGAAAGGAAGTGCGTGTTCTATGTCAAAAAGCAAGCTTGTTCCATTTCTATCATCTATCGTACTTTTTCTAATTCCTTCGATCGCCAATGCAGAAGTACAAGATAACGATTCTTCGGGGTATGTCATTGATGGACCTCCTGCAGCGGGACAAAAACCTGATGCAACGATCCCTCATACATATGTACCTTATTTTGGTCAAAGCATTGAACAACCTAAGCATATTTTGGACTTGTATCCCGACCCTGGTGTCGGATTCGAGCGCCGGGGTTTCAAGAGGGGAAGTGGAACTTCACAACAACAGAGGAAATGATGACGTTCTTAAAAGAATTGGATCACAAAAGTAATGTGATGCAGATGGAAATCGCCGGATACTCCCAAGAGGGGCGTGAAATCCCACTTCTTCTTTTTACAACGAGTGACAGTGAAGAATCAGCTGATTTTAACAGCAAGCCGACAGTTTGGTTGGAAGCGCAAGTTCACGGAAGTGAGGCGGGTGCAGGTGAAGCGGCTCTCGTAACAGCTCAACAACTGGCCACAGGTCAACTGGGCGAAGACATACTTAAAGAGATTAACGTTATTATTGTTCCTCGTGTGAACCCAGATGGATCTCATTATTATCAATTTGGAAGTGCGCGGGGTCTGTGGATTAACCGGGATCATATGAAAGTAGACTTGCCCGAAACAAAGGTCATGAATCAAGCGCTTCAACGTTTTCAACCTGAAGTGTTTCTCACTTCCCATGAATACGGGCATCGAAACTGGGATGCTTTTGCCGATTTAGGAGAAGAGGGCGGAGCACCTTACCACGATTTTCTTCTGGCGAAGGGCTATAACTTAAACATCCCCGAATCGATTCGGGAGATGGCGGATGATTTGTTTATTCCTAATGCGTTTAAGCATTTAGAAGAAATGGGGTACTCGACTGATACATATGTTTCTTTTCCGGAAGATTACAATAAAGAAACTGGTCAAATCACCGTGACAGAAGGGAATGCATCGCCACGTTTTGAAAAGGAAATCGCAGGCTTTTGCCGAGTTTCACGTTCCTACTTGAAGGGAGAGGAGACCGGTTTGGTCGTGAGGGCTTTGAACGTCGAGTGCATTCACATGTGGCAGCTATCGAGAGTTTTTTAAGAACAACTGTTGAAAACAAAGAAGAAGTCAAATCAATTGTTGCTCATGAGAGAGAAGAACTTGTTCGCAAAGGTGAATCAACAGATGACAATGATACAATCATTATCACGAGCACGCTAAAAGAACTGGAAAAGTCGCTTGAGGTTCTCGACATAGCTACAGGAGAAGTTGTAGAAGTTCCGACGACTTACTTAAGTGCGACTCATGCCGAACCAACCTTGGAGCGGATACGTCCAAACGCTTATCTCTTGCCTCCAGCTTACCACCATGTTGTCGAAAAGCTAGAAATACATGGCGTTGAAGTGAAAAGACTGAATGAACCGCAGGAATTGTCAGTGGAAAGCTATACCGTTACCGATCAGCAAATAGGGGATAAGGTCGAGGAAGGTCATATCATTAACAAAGTTGAAACAGAGATATCAGAAGAAAAAAGGTATTTCCCAGAAGGTAGCTATGTGTTTGAAATGAATCAGACGTCGGCGAACATCATTGCGTTAGCCCTTGAACCAGAGTCAGAAGATAGTTATGTCACTTTTAACATCATCCCTGTTAATGTAGGTGATGAAGTGCCTGTGTACCGATACATGAGTAATGAAAGACTCGGTGGCGAGAGTATAAAGGAAGAGAAGGAAGGAGGGGAACTCCCGAATACTTCCACAAATTATGTGCAGAATACGTTATGGGGCATGTTTCTTCTCGTAGTCTCTAGCAGCTTGCTTTTGATTCTCAAAACAAGAAGAAAAGAGCAAAAAGAATAGATCTGCAGGAAAGTCAGTTTTCACTCAACAATGAAAACTGGCTTTTTTTCGTATGATCTTGTTTCTCTTCTTCATTTGAATCTGTTAGGGCGAAGGACATCAAAAGCTCATAACATGTTTATAGCTTGTTCTCTTCCAGCAAGTAGAATCGAATCACTTACTTCCGTGTTGTTAACTGATCGTGCCAATACGAGAGTCCCTACCATCATCCGAGAATGCACGTGCAGTAACTCGTTCCTGTCAAATTGGAGACAGCTCACATTCAATAAATTAATAGATGTAATATTAATATTTTAGACTTTTTTAAATAGAGGAATCTGTCATAATAATTTTGAAAGCGATTTCAAAAAGGGGGAATTAGCTTGAATGGCAGGGAGAGACGGAAATACGTCTATACAGGTACGGCGGTGTGTATGTTGACGATGCTTGCGGCTTGTGGTGGGGATACAGAAGATGCAAGTGGATCAGGTAGTAATGATGTTGTGGAGCTGAGCTTCTGGCGTCGGCGAATCCAGATCGGGATGACTTTAAATTAACGGTGGATCGGGTCGAACAATTTAATGAAGAGCATGATGATATTCAATTAAACATCGAAACGACACCTCATGCGGATTACCGGACACGGTTAAATACGCAAGCTGCGGGTGGACAGCTGCCAGACATCTTTCAAGTGTGGCCAGGAGCCGAACTTCAACCGCTTGTAGATGGAGATGCGGTAGGTTCGCTTAATAATATTTTGGACAATTGGACGGATAATGGACTATTAAATGAAGATGCGCTTGCTGATTTTACGTTTGATGGCGAAGCGTATGCTATTCCTTCTGTACAAAACCCAACGAGTTTCGTATTTTATAATATCGATATGCTAAATGAGCTAGGATACGAGGAGTTCCCGCAAACGTACGATGAATTTAAACAATTGATCGGTGATTTGCGTGACGACGACATGACACCTATTGCTTTAGGAAATTCAGCTTCTTGGGTGCTGCAGTCGGTATACATTTCAACGATTGCCGATCGCTTTACAGGAAATGATTTTATTCCACAAGTGCTTGAAGGAGAGCGTTCGTTCACGGACCCAGAATTTGTTGAGGCGCTTGAGGTCATTGAAGAGTTAGTCCAAATTGACGCATTTAACGAAGATTTGAATACAATCGATGATAACCAGATGATTGAGTATTTCTTGCAGGAGCGTTCGGCGATGGTCATTGATGGGAACTGGGGCGCGATTAGCATTTTGACGAATAAGACGGAAGAGATGAATGTTGGCATTGCTCCGATTCCTTTAGGTGACTCTGGAACGATTTCAACCGTATATGGAAATGCATGGTCGTTGAATGCGGATTTATCTGATGAAAAGAGAGAAGCAGGAGAGACTTTCTTAAAATGGATGTTTAATGAAGAATTTTATCAGGACTTAATTAGTGTAGGTCGGGTTGTGGCTGCTGAGGTAGACATGCCTGACGATGCAGATCTTGATCCTTTGTTCTTAGACATGCTGCAGCTATCACAAGAAGCACCGCCAGCGCCTGTATATGACGCGGTATTGCCTCAAGCGGTAAATAATGTGTTGCAGAATGAGTTGCAAGCGATCACCATTGGCGCTCGACTCCAGAAGAAGCCGCGCAAAATATTCAAAACACGGTAAATGCGCAATGATGCTATAGTAAATGACAAAGAGCAGGGCATTCTTCTATAGAATGGCGCTGCTCTTTTCCAACTACTCTATTAAAAGGGACTGTCGCTTACTATGAATAAATGGGTGTCGTTTCGTCATTGGAGTTTGCGCTGGAAATCGGTATTGATTTTATTGTCGCTTATTTTAATCCCAGCTTTAACAATTAGTTACTCGTTTACTATCAATCAAATGCCATCTTAGAAAAACAAGTGATTGAACGAACGGAACAGAACTTGCGGCATATTGAATCGAATTTGCTTGGTGTGATGGAAGAGGTAGAAGAGTTATCTAGTTATATCATCTATAGCGAAGAGTTTCGGCAATATATGACGCTTCCTGTCGATGGTGAGGGAAGTGATCCGGAAGAGATGCAACGGCTTCAAGATCACATTCGCGGCTTTTTTACGTTTCATTTAAACAATAAAACCTATTTTAATTCTGCACAGATTGAAGGAATCAATGGGGCTCAATTACATCTTGGGGAGCGGGTGGGCGGTGATGAATCCTTTTGGGAGGAAACAGCTCGCGAAGAACTCGGGAGGGTTGTATGGACGGACCCGTATATCATGACACGAAGAGGTTGGACAACGGGGAATTATACGATTCTTTCGCTCTTTCGGGTGATCAACAACCTTTACGATATCTCCGAACCGATTGGGCAAGTACGAATACGCTTAGATGAGCGCGAATTGTTTGCTCATATGACAAACAGCTACTTAGATCCGAACTATGAAATGATCTTGCTTCAAGAAGAGGGCCTTGTTCTTTCTCATCGCGATCCAAAGCTTGTTGGCGAGCTATATCCAAATAAGGATGTTATTCAGAAAATACAGTCAGGTGAACTCCTTTTCCAGTATGAGAATAGCGGGGAAGAGTATTATGCTGTTACACGAAAAGTCGCTGGCACGGATCTCTCGCTCGTTTCAACAGTAAGAGAAGAGTATATTCTTGACGAATTTATAGGCATTCGTAAAACGATGCAGATCATTATGGGTGTGGCTGGTTTGATCGGTCTTGTAGCGATTGCAGGGTTTATGTTGACGATCATTAAACCAATCACAGAACTAACGCAGGAAACAAAGCGCCTTGAAGAAGGTGATTTCGCTGCTCAAGTAAAAGTGCGTTCACAAGATGAAATTGGCCAGTTGGGTTCACGCTTTAATAAAGCAGTCGCTCGAATCCAGCGATTGATCGAAACAAAGTATAAACTCGAAATTCAGAATAAAGAATCCGAGTTAAAAGCATTACAAAGCCAAATTAATCCTCATTTCTTGTACAACACATTGGATATGATCCGCTGGACGGCGAGGCTAGAGCAGGCATTTGAGACCGGAAAAAGCATTGAGCATTTGTCGAAACTGTTCCGTATTAGCTTAAGCCAAGGGAAACTGTTGATTTCGCTTAAAGATGAAATGAATTATGTCCAGAGCTATTTGGAGTTGCAAAAGCGGAGGCTCGGAGGCCAGCTGACTTTTTCCGTGCGCATGGAGGAACGGATTGAACAAGCCTTATTTTAAAGCTGATCTTGCAGCCGTTAGTGGAAAACAGTCTTCGGCATGGTTTTGGTGAATGGAATCAAGCCAATGCCATTGCCATTCGCGCGTATCGGGAAGGTGCATTTGTTCTGATTGATGTATTTGATAACGGCAACGGGTTTCGTGTTGATGTTGACATGTTTAATCAATCATTAAACGAACAAAACCGGGATAGCGAAGGGTTTGCTTTACGAAACACGCATGAACGCTTAGTGAAAACGTTTGGATTAAATTGCGGGCTGATGGCGATCGCATCCGATAAAGGCGCCCACATTCGTGTGCGCATCCCATACGTGGAAAGCGAAGCAGAGCGGAGACAATTGCTTGAAAAGGAGGATGCAGCTCATGAACATACGGATGATGATCGTGGATGATGAACCGGTCATTTGCCAAGGACTCGTTCAAACGATTCCGTGGGAGAGTCTAGGGGTAGAAGTGGTAGATATCGCTTTTAATGGCAAGCAAGCTTTGCAAAAAATGGAACAACAACCAATTGATTTGATTCTGACGGATATTTCGATGCCAGAAATGGATGGGCTCGCATTGGCAGAGTACATTGTTCAAGAACACCCCGATACGAAAATGATTATCATTAGTGGGTTTGATAACTTTGACTATGCGCGGCAGGCCCTTCGTTTAGGAATCGAGGACTATTTGCTTAAACCAGTTGATGTGGATGAATTGATGGGTCTTGTTAAAATTGTGACCAAAAAGATTACGTTGCAAAAAGAGCGGAAAAGCACACAGGTTCATGATTGGATTGCCCAACTGCTTCTCCATGCGCTCTTTCATACACCCGTTTCTGAGATGATAAAAGCGAAACAAGATTCTATGTTTGTGGCGTATCGTCTGCTCATTAGTGAAGTGTCCGGCTACTCCCATCTCCAAGAGACACTGCCACTTGATGCGTTTGAACGAATGAATGAAACTCTAAAAAGCGTGGTGGAAACGGCATTTTTGAAGTGCGGGATTAAGCAAGTCTCGCTGTTTGGCCATGAAAATGAGTTGTTGACGCTTTGTTACAGCGATGATCCTGAAGTTCTCTCCAATTGCCGAATTCGTGAGGTATGGGCAGAAGTGATGAAGCAGACTCCATACCCGTTGCAAACGGTCGCTTCTTCGATTGGCGGATCTTTTTCCGCTTGTTACTCTCATTATCAGCAAGCGCTTCGGCTGCTTGATGACCAGCGTGGCCACGGAGATGGTGTCTATTTTGATGGTGTGCAAAGCCAGTCCAGGGTGACGATGTATCCTGTAGATGCGGAATTGTATTTATTGGAAGCTGTGCTGAAACATGACGAAAGCAGGGTGGAGGCATGTATCCATCAAACGGTGTCGGAGCTTGTATCGAGCGGCCAATCGCTTAGCAATATCGTGCATGTTTGCCGGGAGCTAGAGTTAGTGCTCAAACGGAAATTGCAAGAACGGTTGCCGAATAAATCATTCCATAGTGTTGAACTTCGTTTGCAAGGAGAAATGGATCTCCGTGTACTCAACACGACTACGGCGATTGAACAGATCTTCCTGCGGGATATGGTTGGTTTTCTTGGCGAGCTGAAAGAAACCGAACATAACCATTGGGTGATCGAGAATATTAAGCGCTATATCAATAAGCATTACCAGCAGGACTTGCGGGCGGCTGAAGTGGCAGAGCTCCATTTCATCACGCCAAATTATTTCAGCATGCTTTTTAAGCAAGAAACAGGACGGAGTTTTTCAGAATATTTAAATGGTCTACGCATCCAAAAGTCGTCGGAGTTGTTGCTCAACACCTCTAATAAAGTGTTTGAAATTGCCGAATATGTTGGTTACAAAGAGTACAAGTATTTCGTGCAGGTGTTTAAGAAACAAGTAGGATTAACGCCAACTCATTATCGACGTTTAAATGCGACGCATGAAATGAGAAAAAAACAGATATAATCGTAACTTTTAGGATTCTTACACAAAAAGAGTCCCTTTACAATGTAATTAGAAAACGCTTCCAATAAGAAGTGGCGAAAGGACGTGGTGCAGGTGCATCTATTAAAAAGCCGTTGGAAAATCGCGCTGGGCGTGATTCCAGCCTTGCTTGTGTATTGTATCTTCAGCATTATTCCGATCTTTATCTCGTTTTACTATTCATTTATGTCCTGGAACGGGTTTTCGCCGATGGAATATGTGGGTCTAGCCAACTTTAAGGCCATTATAAATGATTCCGTGTTTTGGTTATCTGTCCGAAACAATTTAATTGTTGTGGCCGCTTCTATTTTTGGTCAAATCCCGATTGCGCTTGTACTCGCTTTATTGTTAAACCGGAAAATCAAGGGAGCGAAGTTTTTTCGGACAATTGCCTTTCTTCCTGTCGTCATTTCAACCGTCGTCATCTCGCTGACGTGGAGAATGATTTACAACGTCGAGCAAGGATTATTAAACAACCTACTGGATAACCTTGGTTTAAGTTCGCTTGCGCAAAATTGGCTCGGCAATCCTGATTATGCGATGTACGCAATCGCCGCGGTAATCATTTGGCAGTTTGTCGGTCTCTACTTCATCATTTTTCTTTCCGCCTTGCAAACAGTGCCAAACGAAATTTTAGAAGCGGCAGAACTGGATGGGGCAACGGAGTGGCAGAAAACCCGCTACGTAACCTTACCTTCCATCTGGGGTGTCATTATCATCGCAGTCATTCTCTGTATTAGTGGAAGCTTAAAAACATTTGATTTGATTTACGTCATGACTGGCGGTGGACCAGCCAATGCGACAGAAGTGATGGCTACATATATGTATACAGAAACGTTCCAAGGATTGCGTTACGGCTATGGAAGTGCCATTTCTGTCTTGATTTTTGTCTTTAGTATCACGATCATTGTGCTTGCTAATTTGCTTCTAAAAAAGCGCGGTGGAAAGAGAGCTTGATGAAACAAGACGAACATAAAGGAGGTTTGAATCATGCAGGTTGACAATGATCCGCGAACACCTAAGCCAAGGAAAGAAATAAATGAGAAAACAGCACGGGTGAAGAAACAGACGAAACGAACACTTATTTATCTAATCTTGAGTGTCTTTGCGATTGTGAATGCGTATCCAATCGTTTGGATGATCCTCAATTCATTTAAATCCGGGCAGGATTTTGCCTTAAATCCATTTGGCTTGCCAACGGAATGGGTGTGGACAAATTATGTGGAGGCCTGGTTTACAGCCAACATCAACACGTACTTTTTTAATAGCGTCTTTGTTGGAGGCGTGGCTGTTGTGTTAACCGTATTTTTTGGCGCGCTTGCCTCGTACTTCTTAGCGAGGTTCCGATTCAAAGGCCAGAAGCTGCTTTATTCGTTTTTCATTCTAGGTTTGCTTGTGCCCATTCATGCGACACTCGTGCCAATGTTTATTTTAATGCAAAATATTGGCTTACTTGATACACGCTTAGCGCTCATCTTGCCATATATCGCCTTTAATTTATCGATTACAATTTTCTTATTAACAAGCTTTATGAAGTCGTTTCCAAAAGAGATTGAAGAATCTGCGATTATGGATGGCGCCGGGGTATATAAGATTTTTTGGTCGATCATTCTACCGATGACCCGCCCGGTTCTCGCAACGGCCATCATCATTAACTTTATTAACAACTGGAATGAGTTTAGTTTTGCGCTCGTCCTCATTAATGATGACATGTTGCGGACATTACCGCTTGGCCTTGCCAACTTTGCCGGTCAGCATTCCACAAACTATACAGCGCAGATGGCCGCTTTAACCATTGTCCTTGTACCAACCATCCTGTTCTATTTATTTATGGAAAAACAAATTGTTGAGGGAATGACCCAGGGGGCAGTAAAAGGGTAATAGAACACCAAATTGCCGGAGTAAGTTAGGCACTATTTGCGTAAAGTCGAATCGCTAAGCGATGAGGGAATAAAAGAATAGGGGCAGGGCAACCGTTTGATGCTCACCCCCTGACACTGATAGGTTAGGGGGTTTTTAAATGGGAACTTAAACATCTACTCTTCCACATAGAATACGACGGCAGAATCATACGTCTCGCTTACTTGAACGCCCACAACCAATTCACCGTCTGAAAACGTACTTATCCCTTCTTCATCGTCTTCTTCCACCAATTCAAAATCATCAGGTACAAATTGTAGAGCGTACTCAAACGCGTCTTCATACGTTTCTATATCCTCGTCATTAGCCATGTTTAAAAGGATATTGACAATAAACATTGAAAAGCATAAACTGAAATCAATTAGACGATACTAAAAAAACCTATATTGGAGTGGCGGTAACCACAACAATATAGGCGAAAACAGATTAGTCAACTCAAAGGTTGGCGCAAGTGTTTCGCATACAAATACGCCCCTATTGAGTTGCTACGCTCCGGGGCTATTTGTCATTTTTAAGAAGCAACATTAAAGTAACCAATCCGATGACGAACATTGCTGTGCTCGATGCTACAGTGATTACTAGAAAAATTGCTTCGTATATTGACAATGCAAACACCCCCTTTCAAACAGGAGTGTCGCCGCCCTTTGAGCCGTCCGTTTTTACTTAAAATGAGTATATCACAATCTATTAATTAATTTATCTTCATTCTCAAGTAAGCTAGCATATGCTACTACAAACTACTTATTGTAATTTATCTACTACATATAACCATTTGGAACTCTCTACTTAAATCAATGTCTATAACTAATCATTTTCTGCCACATAAATTAATTTTGGTTTTGTCATCGGGGACTGGACGGCTTACTATATAAGATCAAAAAAAGCAGCCATTTAGCTGCTTTTTTGATTTGTTCTTATTGCTAAGGTGAAGAAGATGTTATTCTCTGGTTGCAATAATCAGATAACGGTGTATAATTTACTTACCGGTAAGTAAATGAAGGGGGTTATAAAATGCGTAATAAAGAAGAAACGTATAACCAAATTGTTAAAACAGCTTATGAAATGTTCGCTAAAAAAGGATTTCATCAAACTAGTTTGTCCCATATTGCTTCAGAGGTTGGCATATCGAAGCCGGCTATTTATTATTATTTTAAGTCTAAAGATGAATTGATTAAGTCTCTTTTTGAGAAAGTTACTCAAGAAATTCATGCGATTACGTTTATTGATGCAAAGACAATTACAATTCATAATTTTAGACAAAGTTTATACTTTATAGGTGAAAACGCCATAGACCAGCAAGTGAAAGATCCTCATTTTAATCATTTGTTTAATCAATATCTATTACTTGCCTCGCAAGACACGTATTATTCGGAGCGCCTTGTGACGATCCAACAAGATTACTTAAACCTGTTTTATGCTTTTTTCGCCCACGCTGTAGAGATTGGGGCGATACGGGAGGAAAATCTTTTAATAAAGTCTCAATTACTTGCTTTAGTGTTTGATAACATTACAAATTTCATTTTAACGGACATGAACTTAGACTATAAGAAAATATGGCAAGAAGCAGTAGATAGCGTTCTCTCTGGGATTGAATTGGATGAACAATAAAATGAGCAATAACCGAATAGAGGGATTGGATCTTGCGCGAGCGTTAGCGATGTTTGGGATGATACTCGTTAATTTTATGATCGTGACAGGAGCAAAAGGGAACGGTCACCCACTATTGGTTTGGTTCACAAACCTATTCGAAGGAAGAGCCGCAGCAACCTTCGTTATCTTAGCCGGAATTGGCATCACCTTGATGACCCAAAAAGCCCGATTCACTCGCGACAAAGCAATTGTCAAAAGCGTTCAAGTTTCTTTATGGAAAAGGTCTATCTTCTTATTTATACTTGGGCTTCTTTTATATGTTGGAGGGTGGACTGGAGACATTTTACACTATTACGGAGTGTATATGGCTTTCGCGACACTATTCATCCTGTCATCTAAAAAGGTAATAACGATCGTCATCATGATCGTTGCGATTGGTGCTCAAGTGTATCAAATGGCATTTACGTATATGAATGGGTGGAGTTCGGCTAAGCCATTTTTAGAATACCTTGATTTTTGGACGTTAACTGGTTTTCTAAGAAATTTATTTTTAAATGGGCACCATCCTGTTTTACCATGGATTTGCTTTTTATTAATTGGGATGTTGATAGGTAGGCTAAATCTGGTTGATCGTGGAGTAAGAAAAACAATTATGTTCGCAAGCTTGACCACACTTACCTTGATTGAAATTCTCTCCAGAATCTTAATAGACTCTTTTACAACCTCGATCTTGACGGTAGATCGGGCAACATTCTTATTTGAAACAAATGCGTATCCACCAAATGTATTCTACTTACTCTCGAACAGCTCATCAGCGCTTCTTATTATCTTGTTGTCAATTTACGTAGCAGAAAAATGCGCAACAAATAAATTCATTCGCTCACTCATTTATACAGGTCAATTCGCGTTAACTCATTATATCAGTCATGTGGTAATTGGCATTGGTCTCCTGGTACTCTTTAATCGGGTCATTCTCTTTAACGGCTTTGAAGCCCAACCACTGTCATTCACATTTATGTATGCGTGTGTTTACTTCGTAGGTAGTATCCTATTCTCAGTCCTATGGAGAAAAAGATTCAAAAGAGGACCGATTGAACTCGTAATGAGGAAGTGTTCCTCGTAAGTAAAGAATCATCGTAAGTAGTAATTCCGAGAAACAAAAAATAAGGCAACTCACGTGGAGTTGCTGTTCTCTGGATGGATCGATGAAATTTCTTAAATAGTTAGAAATTTTATCGGAAGAAAGATTCATTTTTAAAAAAAGATATGGTAAAATATGAGATAATGAATGACTTTCTTCTATACTTATATGGAGTTGTATTATCTGTGGTTTTCTCCTAAGTCTAATGGATTGTCAACCAGGTGAGTATAAGAGGCAGTCTCTTCCATCGTATCCACACCGAATGTTAAACCTACAATTGTCATTACGATTGATAAAAATGTTTTCATGCTATTTCCTCCTAAAGTGTATGTTAGTGACTTCGTTAATTAGATAGTAATTTTTTGACAGAATTATGTACACGTGGAAATTCAGCCTTTAAAGAGCATAGCTCCTCTTTGGAATATTGGTTTTCTAAATATTAGTAATCCTTTTCAAAAGAAATATAATTGTGGTTATATTAGGGGTGATTTAATGGATCTGGAAGTGGGGAGGAAAATCCGCGACTTACGTAAGTACTACCGTATGACTCAAGAAGAATTGGCAGAGGGAATTTGTACGCAAGCAAGTATCAGTAAAATTGAAAAGAACGCGGAAACGTATATATCTGCACAAATTCTATATTCAATTAGCCAACGGTTAGGTGTTTCTATTGAATATTTTTTTAATGACAATGAAGTATTAAATATCAGCTATATCAACGAAGTATGTGATCAATTAAATGAATTAGTGACAAATAAGAACTACGGAGAAGCATATGAAATTGTTAAATTAGAAAAGAAAAACGTTAAGTTATTACTAAGAGACATTTAAAGAAGTACTTGCTCTGGAGAGAGGCATTATGCATAAATTATCTATTTGGGAAAAAACTGAAGCGTTAGAAATGATTAATGAAGCTTTACTGTTATCGGAAACGACTGAGAAGAATTATTCATTAGAGGATTTAGATATTATGACCAGTAAAGCAATCTTGCTAGGAGAATTAGAAGAATGGAAAGCATCATTAGACCTTTATAATACCATCCTAGAAAATATTAAAAAGATTCCTTATCAAAAAGACCGGCTTACACTTATAAACATCTTTTATAATGCTTCAAGGTCAGCAATAAAATTAAATGATTATAACCAAGCTTTATTATTTTGTAATAAAGGAATCTTAGTATGTAAACAAGAAAAAACCTTTTTCTTATTAGGTCACCTTAATTATCAAAAGGCAGAATGTTTAATTAATATAAATGTTGAAGATATGGAAACCCCTCTTCAATTCTACAGGAAAGCGTTGGCTTTATTTGAAGAGGCAGAGCAAGAGAAGTACATAGATATTGTGACAATGAAAATTAATAAACTCATCCATCATTAAATAAAAGTCGTGTTCCAAGTCCTCTAAATTTTATAGGGCTTCTTTTTTTGAATATAACCATCGTTATATTTTTTAAACAACTCCCTAAGCTTACGACTGAGGAGCTTGAATAATGGCTGTAAATGGTCTGTAACTGGAAATACACGGTTTTTTTAATCCATCTATACTCTAAATACAGAGATAAATAAAGAATACAAAGGAGGACCAAAAGTGATCAAAGCTGTTGTGATTAATGATAAGGAGAGGCTATCTGAATTTTATAGGCTCAGATATGATGTGTTTGTTGTTGAGCAAGGAGCTGCCCCAATCTCTTTTTATCCAGACAAAGAATTAAAGGATGACTTTGATGAGAAGGGTATACACATTGGTTGTTATTTGAATGAGGAGTTGGTTGGCACGATTTCATTCATTAATAAAGAACAACATGAAGCATTAATGATTGAAAAAGTTCATCATTTAAAAAGTGATAGCTCGAAGAACTATGCAGAAGCCATGCGATTTATTGTCGTTGAAAATGCTAAAACAAAGAAGTTTGGTGTGAAAGGTCTTATTGTCAATAAGTTATTAGGTAAACTTTATGAGGTCTTGCAGCAGTATAAAATTGACTATGTTTATGTTCAAAGTTGTGAATCTGTTCAAAAGCTATATGAGTCTATTGGGTTTAAACAAATAGGTGAGTATCAATTGTATGAAGGCATTTCAAATGAATGTCCAATGGTATTGGATATGACGGCTATTAACCAAAATATCTTAGAAGGAGTGAAATAATATGTTAACAAGTAACGAGGTAAATTCCGTAAAAGAAATTATTGCTGAGGTTCTTGAAGTAGAGATGGAAGAAGTACAAATGGAGACGGATTTAGTAGATGAACTTGAGGCAGATTCTATGATGGCCTTAGAAATCATGGCAACAGTTGAAAAAACATTTAATGTGGTCATACCAGAAGAAGAGTTACCTAATTTTGGCTCTTTGGAAGAGATTATTAATGTGGTTACGAAGTTAAGAGGGGTTCCACAATGAGTGTTGATTTAAATCAAACACATGAAATCAAAATGGACCAATTACTTGATATTTTACCACAACGGTATCCAATGATCATGGTTGATAAGGTAACTTATCTTGATGAAAAAAAAATCATTGCTCTCAAAAACGTTAGCGGAAATGAACCTTGCTTTTTAGGACATTTTCCTAATAAGAAGGTATTTCCTGGTGTGTTGCTAACTGAAGCGATCGCTCAGGCCAGCATTGTTTTACTACAGCAAGGAACTCAATTAGATGAGGGGTGTACACCTGTTATTTACCATACGAATATAAAGTTTAAGCATATGGTCCTTCCTGGAGATCAATTAAAGATTGAGGCAGACTTTCAGAAAAAAGTAGGGAATTCTGCGATTGTTAATGCGTCAGTCTACGTAGAAGATATTTTGGTTGCGTCGGGTAATTTAACATTCACAATCACTGAACTATAAAATGGGAAGGGGTTAATAAATTGAAAAGAGTAGTCGTAACAGGAATTGGAGTAACCTCTTCGATAGGAATAGGAGTGAATGAATTTTGGGAAGCTTGTCTGAATGGTAAGTCTGGGATAACAAAAATTCAAAAAGAAGGGTTAGAGCTTCTTGAACCCAAATATGGCGGTCAAATTCATGATTTTGAGCTAGTCAGTCGGTTTTCAAAAATAATTATAGAGAAATAGGGAGAGTTCACAACTACTCATATCTAGTGTACGTCAAGCAATAGAGAATTCGGGGTTACATGTGGATGACTATCAAAAAGGGGACTTCTTTGTAGGAACAACAATGGGTGAAGTCACGGTAGAAAAAACAAATGATGATTTGCATCATGGTCGAAAAAGCATAGATGCGTATTTAGAACAGAATGATTTAAAGAATATGTTGGTTTATGCTGCTAGAGAGTTTTCCCTACAAGGTACACTTCTTTAATTACAAATGCTTGTGCTGCTGGGAATTATGCATTAATTCAAGCATATGACCAAATTAAAAGAGGGCGGTCAAAAATTGCCTTTTCCGCAGGAACGGACCCGTTTTCGACGGTCGCTTATTATGGTTTCAATCGTCTCAAAGCAATATCTCCAGACAAGTGCCGGCCTTTTGATAAGAATAGAAAAGGGATGCAAGTAGCTGAAGGCTCGGCTTGTCTGATTTTAGAAGAATTGGAGCACGCAATAAACAGAGGTGCATGTATTTATGCTGAAATTGGAGGGTATGGTGTGAGTTGTGATGCACACCATATTACTTCTCCTCATCCCGAATCGAACGGCATTATTCGCGCAACGACAAATGCTCTTAACGCTGCGGGTGTTCGGTCAGAAGAGGTTGATTATATTAGTGCTCACGGAACAGGAACGAGTGCCAATGATCGATAGAATCGAATGCTATTAACCGTATCTTTGGTGTGGAGACACCGACAAGTTCAATTAAATCCATGTTAGGGCATACGATGGGGGCCGCAAGTTCAATTGAAAGTGCAGTTAGTTGTCTAGCCATTAGAGACAATGTTGCCCCACCTACAATAAACTTTGAAACACCAGATGATGAGTGTCCAATTGATTGCATACCGAACGAGGCACGAGAGTTTGAGATTAATACGGTAATAAATAATTCTTATGCGTTTGGTGGAACGAATGCAAGTGTATTGTTTAAGCAATATCAATTATAAGGAGGAGGGATCGGGTTGAAAGAACAAGTAGTGATTAAAGGAATCGGTTGCATTACACCTTGGGGAGACATAGTCGAAGATGTTATTCGAAATGATAAGGAAAGAAGTATGGATACTAATCTAGTAAAGGATTTCGATTTACAAAAGTATGTAAAAAGAAAGGGGCTTAGAACGTTACCCAAATCGACAAAAATGGCCATAGCATCTACTGAATTGGCACTTAAAGATTTAGATGTATTGGGCATTAAGGAGGTACCAAAAGAACGGATTGGCGTCTTTGTTGGAACCTCTTTGAGCTATGTTAATAATATCCAAGAATTCCTGGAACCAACTTATGAGAAAAATGCTAATTCTGTAAGCCCAATTAAATTCCCGAATACAGTCCTAAATAATATTTCAGGCTGGGTATCTATTGTCTTTGGAATCGAGGGAATTAATAGTACAGTTAATAATGGAACTATGTCTGGAGTTGATGCACTCATTCAGGCACAGAGCTACTTAGAAAGTAACGTGATAGATCGTGCTATTGTTATTACAGTCGACGATATAGATAAAGCTATTGTTCACAATAAAAATAATAGGGAACGTCAGGATCGAGTAATAACAGAATCTTCAATTACTTTTATTTTGGAGAAGTCTCATACATTAGAAGGTAGTTATGGGCTAATTAAGAATGTAGAAGCATGGATGAATCCATATGATTCTATCGAAAGGTTGCAAACTGTCATTTCGAATAGACTTCGAGATAACTCTTCAATTGAGCACATTTTCTTGGGTTCAGAGAATGGATTTGATGCAACTATTGAGATGCAGTTAAATGCGCGTTATCAAAAAGAAATAACAAAAACATCCGATTTCTTAGGTGATGCCCTTTCACCGTCAGCGTTTTATAAAATCATGATTGCCCTTTTTTCTAGTCAGAATTCGCTTATTATCGAAACGAACAATATGGGGAATCAAGGTGTATTTGAAGTAGAAAGTGTAGTTGTTACAGAACGAAAAGAGATCATACAAGAAAGAAAGGAGCTTAGTTTAATTTGAATAGAGTGGCGCTCATTACAGGTGGATCTAAAGGGATCGGTGAAGGTATTGTCCGAGATTTTGCAGCAAGGGGCTGGATCGTGCATTTTACTTATCATAGTAGTCATGAGAAAGCGGCTAGTTTAGAAAGTGAATATTCGAATGTTTTTTCCCATCAAGCTGATGTTACTGATTATCAAACGGCAAAGACAATCGTAAAAACGGTCATCAATCAGCACGGAAAAATTGACTGTTTAATTAATAATGCTGGAATCACAAAAGACAAAACGATTGGATTTATGAATGAATCCAATTGGAGAGATGTTATTGAAACGAATCTTACGGGTAATTTTAATTACTCAAAATTTGTAAGCAAAGAAATGATGAAACAAAAATCAGGCTCAATTATTAATATTGCTTCTATCTCTGGAATTATTGGTATTCCTGGGCAGTCGAATTATGCAGCATCAAAGGCCGGGATTATTACAATGACTAGAACGATAGCGAAAGAACTTGGGCCATTTAACATAAAAGTGAATGTAGTAAGCCAGGTTTCATTGAAACGGCTATGACGGATGGAGTAAATTATCAAGACATGATCGAACGTTCCCCTTTAAAAAGGGTAGGGCAGATTGATGATATTTCCGGAGTGGTCCATTTTCTCACTACACCTGAAGCAAATTATATTACGGGTCAAAATCTAATAGTGGATGGAGGACTTTCTATATAATGAATATCTCTGTATTCAAACGTTATGAAGAGATAGATGAAGGATTTCGCCTAAAAGTAGAAAGTAAATTCCTCAGGACGAGTGAATATTCGAAAGAATGGTTTCTTTTTCTAGAGGAAAATTTGTTGGGGTATGAACCACTCTATTTTATCGGTGGGGAAAAAAATGATGTAGACTTTTTTAGTACCGGGTTTATCGCAAGAAAATTAAACGTCACAAGCTATTTAAGTAATAAGCCAAAAGCCATGTTTGATTGGTTAGATAAGTATTTATTTAATCCTTTGAAGTTTAATGTGGTGTTTATAAAAAATCCTTTATCAAATTTTGAGGGTATTCATAGCTCAAAACAGGATCAATTGAGCGAGTTTATAGGTGGATGTAAAGATTATATCTATAATGTCTTGAAATTTGATTCTATTTTTATTGGGAATGTAGGCGATAGAAAGCTAAACGATGGGATAAGTGATGCTGCGTTTATTAAGATTCCTTACTACCCCAACACTTTATTAAGTACAGATTTTAATTCTTTTGATGACTATTTATTGTCTGTAAAGAAAAAGAAGCGGTGGGATATTAAGAATAAAATAAAATCATTGCATCAATACGAGGCATCTATTGAAGTGGTTGACAGTATTAATCATCAAGAATCAGAAAGGGTTTTTGAATTATATAATAATACAGCGGAACGGGGAGATGCTTCTCCATATCCAATTATTTATTCAAAATCAAGCTTTGGGCAATGGGATGGAATGGGAGAAAGTTACAAGTGGATTTTAGTTAAATTCCAATCGGAAATTATCGCTTTTGCCATGGTCGTAAGAGAAGGAGATAGTTTGTTATTCAAACATGTAGGCATGGATTACGAACACTCTACTCAGTGCTTCGCTTATTTTAACCTTTATTATGAAGCGATACGTCTGGCGATCCAAGAAAACGTAAAATCAATGTATTGTGGGCCGACAACATATGATACGAAGAAAAGTCTCGGTTGCCAACTCGTTGAATTAAATGCGTACTTGTCGGTTAAAAACTTTTTCTTAGAAAAAGCAATGGGGAAAGTATTAACAAAAGCATTTGAATAAGAGTATTAAGTGGAGAGGATGTTGGTATGAAACGGCTGTTATATATTGTATTTATGTTCAACTTTCTGTTTAGTCTGTTAACAGCTATTTTACCCTTATTAGTGTTTGACATAACGAACTCTGCAGCAACTTCTGGGTATGTACTATCTACGTTTATGATTGCTCTTTTGGGGACGAGAATATTCTTGCTGACACATGAAATTGACGATTACTTGCTTTTAAAGGTCGGATTAACAGCATATTGTTTGGGTTTTTTGCTACTCTTAGTAAACGCCACAGCAATAGCCATGTTTTATTTTGGGGCTGTCATGTTTGGCATAGGAGTAGGGATCGTTGCTCCCGTACTCATTACAATCATAACCGGTTTAAGTCAACGACCCAATGCTGCAGTCGGATGGCATAATTCATTTTTAGGTGTGGCATCTGCGTTCGCCCCAATATTGGGTGTTTCACTCTTTTATTCCATTGATAATCGAGGTTTTTTATATCTGATTTTGACTGTCTTATCTATAACAACACTTGGTTTAGCAGTCTTCATAAGAAGAACAGGAGATAAAAAACGGTTTAAAAAGACAAAGATAAATGGAGAAGCTTTTAGCAAAGAGTACATTCCTAGTTACATGGTCTTTTTATTAACATCGATTAGTTACGGTGCCGTTATTGCTTTTTCTCCTATATTTTTTGAAATGGTCGGTTTAAGAGTAGATGTATTTTACTTCTTTTTCTGGAGCTTTTTTATCGTTGCTCAACTTAGCATGTTAAAGATTAAGGAGAAGGTAGCAGAGATAAAACTTTTGAATATAAGTATATTTCTTATTTTTGCAAGCTCACTTTCAATTGTTTTCACAACGAATTATGTCATTTTGATCGTTACGGCAATTGTATTTGGTTTCTCTTATGGAGGGATTATGAATTTATTTTATAATCGCATTGCCATTGTAAAAGAGAGTAAAGCGAAAAGCGATGCCTACAGCATATTTGGTTTAATGTCTTACTTAGGTGTAGGGCTAGGTTCAATGCTTTTAAGCCCAATAGCTAATCATTCTTTAGCGGTTCTTTTCATTATATCTTCTTTGTTTCCTTTATTAGGTGTACTAATTAATATGCTAGTAGACAAGAAAAATAAGATGAAAATGGTCACCAGTAAACAAGGAAAGATCGGATGATTTATGGTACAGGATTAGATATTGTGGAACATAGTAGTGTGGAAAAAATAATAAAAAAGGGAACCTTTCAAGCTTTTAAAAGGAAATGGTTCTCTGAACAGGAGCTTTATCTAATAGAAACAGCTTCAAATCAAATGAAACAATTTTCAATACTGTTTAGTATTAAAGAAGCTTTTATAAAAGCTTCAAATGGTGAAGCAAAATTAAAGGATACAAGAAAGATAAACATTGTAAAACGGCATGGCAATTATCTAATAGTGGGTTTTTATGAAGAATTTTTAAAGGATAAGAGATATAGTATAGTGGTTTCTCAGAATAACGTATTTACCATTTCTTCTATGTGCATTTTCCAAAGAGAAGGGAGTTTATATGAATAAAAAAGATGGCCAAAATTATGATGTGGTTATTATAGGTGGTGGTCTTTCAGGGTTAACAGCGGCTGCGTTATTAACCCAGAAAGGAATGAGCGTGTTGGTATTAGAGCAACATTATTTCTTAGGAGGGTGTGCACACACATTTAGGCGGAAAAATATATATTTGATACAGCAATTCATGTCATTGGCGGTGCGGAAGAAGGTGGAGAGATTGATAACTTGTATACTCAATTAGGTATAAGAGATCAAATTGAATTTCTTCCTGTTGACCCTCTAATTAACCTATGTATAGATAAACGTTTCTACGCCATACCAGCTAATTTACAGAGTTTAGGTCGATTAATGGGTAAATGGTTCCCGGAGGATTCAAAAGCTGTTAAAGAAGTTCTAGATGAAATAGTATATATAGGGAGTTTAAAGGGGAATTTTACGTTTGAAGACTTAAAGAAAATAAGCGAGTTAGAAAGGTTAAGTTATAAAGACTACTTATCTAATCGATTTAATCATCCTCACTGCGAAAAGATCTTGAGTAGTTTACTATTATTTGCTGGATCGTCAATTGATGAACTGTCTACATTCAAAATGATGAATATTATGGCGAGTTATCATGGAGGAGGGTTTTATCCTAAAGGAAGTTCACAGCAATTGAGTCATTGTTTGCGCGATTATATTTTGCAGAATGGAGGAGATATAAAAGTAAAGCGCACGATTAAACGGATAGATATCCAAAGCAATCAAGTAAAGGGTGTAGTAGATCACAAAGGTCATTATGTTAAAACACAATCCGTTATATCGAGTGCAAGCTTTCCAGTAACAATGAACATGTTAAACAATGAGAAGGTTAAGCAAGGGGAATTGAATAAAAAACAACTAAAGAAGTTAAAACCATCAAACTCAGCCGTGGTATTATTCACTGTTATTAAGAACGAAGATTTGCCTGATCGATTAGCACATGAGACAGTGTTCTTTTCTGAAGAAAATATATATTCAGAAAAGAGGATGTTGTTTAATCCAGAAAATACGGAAGTAGACCCTGTTATCTCCATAAGTTGCCCATCCTTAGCAGATGCAGATCTAGCACCTACAGGATACAGCATAGTGACATTTATGTCATTATGTCATGCTGAAACAGTTGAGTCTATTCGAGATCATAAAGGGAAAGAGTACATTCTAGAAAAATTTTTAAGCGTTCTAGAAAAAAAGATACCAGATCTTCGAATGAAGTTAGTCTATCATGAGTTTTCAACACCAAGTACGATAGAAAGATTTACTTTTAATCCTGACGGGGCTGTTTACGGTTGGAAGAAAACGGTGAGTCAGCAAGGAATGGCATCAATTGGTTCTAAAGTTTCGATAGAAGGATTGTATTTTACTGGACATTGGTCACAAGATGCTCATGGGGCATATGGAGTTATGCGATCGGGTAGAAAAACAGCAGAACAATTATTAAATTCCAACATTCAGATAGGAGTGAGTTCATAATGAGAAATAAACGTTTAATCTCTTTTGGTTTATTGCTATTAGTAACTGGTGGTATTTCAAAAAAACGAGCGAGAAGAACTTATATACCAATTAAAGTTAGGTAGAAAAATGAAGCTCTTTGAGGATACATTCGAAACGCTCCTTTTTGGGGACAAAATCATTGGATTCCCCAGAAGAGCCTTCATTGCTAATCTTTGTTCAAGAGCTTGAAAACCGAAAGAATTAAAAAGAACAAATAGTATATTCATCAATCAAGGCGCGATTCTGTAATAACAGGGTTGCGCTCTTTTTTTGATAATAGCAGGTTGAGAATTGAATAAAGAATCGTCCGTTCTGTATTGTGATTAGGTAGAGCGATAGATTTTCCTCATTTATCTTTCCAGGGGTGCAAAACCATCCGTAAACGTATACTATTATCTAGAGAAGATTAAATATTTGTTTAATCTGACAATACCTATCGTGAAAGGAATTGATCCTATGCATCTGGATAGAAGCGCTTATGTTGAAATCATTGATCCATTAGTGAAAGCGTTAAACGATAACTATGTATTTCCTGATGTCGCAAAGGAAATGGGGGAAATGCTAGAGATAAAGGTATCAAAAAACGAATATGAAAAAGTTAGAACAGTGGAAGAGCTTTGTGAAGTACTTACAATTGATCTTAGGAAAATAAGTAAAGATAAACATTTAAAGTTGAAATATTCACAAATCGAGAAGTCTGTGGATCAAAAGGAAAGCGAGATTGAACAAAAAGAAGAGTACTTGCTGAGTTCCAAGGTTGATAATTATGGTTTTTATAAGGTTGAGCGTCTTTTTGGGAACATTGGTTATATTGATCTTCGAGAATTTCATGACCCTGCGGTTGCTGCAGAAACAGGGGCAAATGCAATGGGATTAGTAGCTAATACAGAGGCACTCATTTTTGATCTGCGAAATAATGGGGGCGGGGATCCAAATATGGTGGCATTTTTGACAAGCTATTTATTAGATTCCGAACCTGTTCATTTAAACAGTTTTTATTATAGACCGGATGATGATTTCAAACAATTCTGGACGGTGCCTGTTCTTTCAGCCAAGCGTTACGTCGATAAGCCAGTTTATATTTTGACAAGCAATTATACATTTTCTGGTGCTGAAGAGTTTTCCTATAACTTGAAACAGTTAAAACGGGCAACCATTATAGGGGAAGTTACCGGTGGAGGGGCGAACCCAGGTTTTATTCACCAACTCACAAAACATGTGAGTGTATTTATTCCTAATGGACGTGCGATCAATCCGATCACCCAAACAAATTGGGAGGGAGTAGGAGTGCAACCGGATATCGAGACAAGCAAGGATGGAGCATTTGGAGTAGCTTACAAAAAAGCCCTTCACCATGTAATTGATCAGTATCAAGGCAGTAGATATTATGGTTTTTTGGTACAAGAAGCTCAGAAGGAACTGACGAAAATGTAGCGATATGAGATTTACAAAACAGTAAACAATAATGATTGATTAACCAAACGTTTAAACGATGATCTTAAGCAAACGGAGCGCTTTAATGGAATAAAGGTTTTAAGAGTTATTTTTCACCTAATGGATACATTTCTTGATATTAGTTTCAATATTAAAAGCGTTATTTGAATTAAATCAATAACGCTTTTGTACATTTTATCTCATTCTTTTCCCACAGCTTTAAATGCTACATCATATAGAACCTTTTCATTTACTATTTAATTCATTCCCAGTTGTGCTCACATTATTAAATTTGTTGAGCTATATCTCCTAAAAATTGCTTCCTCTTCTCATCTGTTGTCAAGTTAACTCTAGAAAAATGAACCATTTGGTGTATTCATTTTTAATGCCTAAGTCAGCTAGAGTTCGGTTAATGAAGACTCCCTGAATTGCGTTTCCTCCTTCAGATTCAATATACTCTTTATCCGTTGTAGAAGTTGAAATGACAGTTGTTTTTTTTATATTTGTCAATAAACCTGTTAAGGTACCTGTTTTTTTATCATCTAAGATAGCAAAGCCAGTTAACATAACTTTATCAATGAATCCTTTTAAAATTGCAGGTAAGTCCCACCACCAAACAGGGAATATAAAAATCAACTCCGTTGCCTGGCTTATTTTTTTCTGATATTCCTTAACTAATTCGTACGGTGTGTCTCCTTTATTAAATAACTTCAATTCTTTAGCGGTGAACACAGGATTAAACTCATCCTTATAAAGATCGATCACTTGAAATATCTCTTTCTTAGCTTTTAAGTCTTTCGTTATGGAAGTTAAAATTGCATGATTAAAGCTTCCATCCCATGGATGTGCATAGACAATTGTTTTCATTATTCGTTCCCCCTTTTTTTCTTCCACTGCATCATATTTTGATGTACAGTTATTTTATTGCATGCTATAACCTCTTACAAGTACGGTAATTAAAGTGCGATACTAACCTAAAGGAGAGTGTTAAATGGAGAAAGAGTCCTATGTATTAAAAGATCATCTGAAGGATACTGGTTTTGGATATACTCTGTCTTTAATTGGTGGGAAATATAAAATGACAGTTTTATATGCTTTATATATGAACAATAATCCTACTCGCTACAACCAGTTGAAACGGATGCTTGGTAATATTTCTTTTAAAACATTAACCAATACACTAAAAGAACTTGAAAATGATCAACTAATTAATCGTCAAGAATATCCTCAAGTACCTCCAAAAGTAGAATATAGCTTATCCGAAAAAGGATTATCATTGATTCCCGTATTAGATGCAATTTGCTATTGGGGGGAAGAGCAATTAGAAAAGAAAGGGGATTGTGATTAGTCGTAATCATCAGTTGACTGTGCTGATTGCAGCTGACGGTGGCATGGATACGAAAGTGATAGACAGCGAATTAGGGGACGAATATGTACTCCACCGTACAGTTGGAACCACAGGTGCTTTTGTTGGAATGGTAAGAGAAGCACATGATGACGTCTTAAATAAAATAGTTGAATCCTGCTATGAAATCGATGTGTTTAAAAGTGATTATGCACATTGATATCATTGATTTGCGTACGTTCCCAAAAACGATCGAAGCACTTGTTGACAAGCAGATCTATTTTCCTGGATATCATATGATTAAAACGCATTGGTATACAATCTGCTTAGATGGTTCGGTTCCTGTAGAAGAAATCTGTCAAAGGATCGATGAAAGCTATAGGTTGGCAACTAAATAAATTGCAATAACGATTGTTTAAACAACGCCTCGAATCTGTGTTGGTGGAATAAGACGATTAGGTTTCGTTTTTTGGGTATAAGGTTTACATATACAATCACTATAAAAGAGGGTGAAGAAAGATGTACACATACTCATCGCTGGAAAACACATCAGACGAAGTATTGTTCCAAGCATTCAAAGATGCTTTTGAAGATTATCCAGTAACCGTTCATGCAACGTTGAAATCCTTTCAACATATGCTTCAAAGAAGAGGCTATGACCCACGTATTTCGTTAGGTGCCTTTAAAAAGTCTGATCATGCTCTTGCTGGTTTTGTATTGAACGGGTATCGAATGTTTGGCACAAAACGGACTGCATACGACATTGTAACCGGCACTGTTCCTTCGCATAGAAGGCAAGGGATCACAAATACGATCCTTGAAGAACTTAAAGAGGTATTAAAACAGAAGCAGGCAGAGCAGTATGTAACAGAAGTACTAAAAGTAAATCCTATTGCGTTTGAAGCATACAAAAAGCAAGGTTTTGAAATTCGCAGAGAATTTTCGTGCTACCAACTTAAAAATGAGAATTAACAAAAAATGGTGCCGTCTTACGAAATCGAATATGGGACAAAAGTAGAAAAGGAAGAGTGGGAGCAACTTAAAACATTCTGGGATTTTCAACCTTCCTGGCAAAATTCGATTGCTTCCATTCAAGCAGTTCCTAAGGCAATGATCTATGCATTCGTGCGTTTAGATCATATGATTATTGGTTATGGTGTAATTGATAAAAATTCTGGTGATATACCCCAGTTGGCCATACATAAAGAGTATAGACGCAAAGGAATATCAAGAAGCATTATCGCAGGTTTGTTTGAACAGGTAGAAATTAATCAATTGAATATCCTAAATGTGGATGATACGTGCGAATGCATGATAGCTTGTATGAATCAATTGGGTTTTGAAAACACAGTGAATCAGTATGAATTGGTTTTACCTCTTTGAACAACCAAGTATTCGATTTCTCCCATTTGTGTTAATTGTACAGCTTAATAAATGGAATGAGTAAACGTTTGTTCATTCAAGGTAGGTTTCATTCATTTACCCTAATGAATCAAGCGCTTGAATTGACTACGCATGTAAAGTTCTTTAAAATGAATGATAGTCAGTCAGTGAAATGATTCTTACTTTAAGGAGTTTTAATATGGGTACTCATCGCAAAGATCAGTTAGAAATGCGTCAAGTGACCAATGAACATACTCAAGATTCAATCGATTTATTAAAATATGTTTTTCAAGTAACCCATCAAGACGTATCGCAAATCGGCGAGTCACAACTGGCTCGATGGAAAAAGCCAATGATCGAAGAGTGTTCTGTCTTGGGGTGGTTTTCAAATAATAAATTAATCTCCCAAATGGTTGTTTACCCTTTTTCCGTAAATATACATGGTCAACCGTATAAAATGGGAGGTGTAACAGGTGTAGGAACCTACCCTGAATATGCGGGTCTTGGTTTGATGAATGATTTAATGAAAGAAAGTTTAAAGCTAATGAAGGAACGCGGTCAAACGATCTCTTATTTGTTTCCCTATTCGATTCCTTACTACCGCAAAAAGGCTGGGAAATCATTTCAGATGTCATTACGTACACCGTACGTGATACGCAAATCCCTAAACCATACAAAGTTCCTGGAAGAATCGAGCGTGTACCTTTTCACCATAATGACATTCGTCAAGCGTACGATACGTTCTCCAAAAATGAGAATGGCGCCATGATTCGAAACCAACTCGCATGGGACGAACACTTTAAATGGGAAAAAGACGAATTAACGTGCTGTGTTTATTATAATGAAGTAAATGTACCAACTGGGTATATGTATTATAAAGTCGAAAATGAAACGTTTTATGTAAAAGAGATGATCTATAACAATGAAGAAGCACGTCGAGGCATCTGGAATTTCATCGGTGCTCATTTTTCAATGGTGTATCATGTGAAAGGTAAAATCTTCGAAAATGAACCCCTCTCCTTTTTCTTAGAAGACGGAGAAATTGAAGAAAAAATTGCGCCTTACTACATGGCTCGTATCGTTGACGTCAAAGGATTTTTAGCATCCTTTCCTTTTACAAAAAACGCCAACTCTTCTTTGATAATCCAAGTGAGTGATCCAATTCTTGAATGGAATAACGGGACGTTTACCATCAATTTTAACGAACAATCGGTTGAAGAGGGAGTGACGGAAAAAGAGCCAGATGTTGTCATTGATGTTCAAACACTGGTTACTTTACTCCTTCATTATAAGGATGCATCTGATTTGAAAAAAATAGGGCGCATTCAAGCAAGTGATGAAGTCGTTTCGTACCTTGAATCCATTATCCCTTCGAACCAACCGTGGTTCTCGGATTATTTTTGATGGAATAAGATAAAAATGCTAAGGCTAACACTCCCGGTTAAAGGGGGTGTTAGCCTTGTTCATTTATGAAGGCATTTTCATAGTAGTCACAGTCGCATCTAGCATAGCAATGTTCGTCATCGACAAATAGCCCCGGAGCCTAGCAACTCGATAGGGGCGTATTTGTTGTGACATTGTTTTGCAAAACTCTTGCGCCAACCTTAGAGTTGACTAATCTGTTTTCGCCTATACTATTGTGGTCGTCACCACAATAGTATACGCTTTTTTAATATCGTCTAATTGCTTTATCAAGTTTCATCTGGTTATGTTGTTGTTTAAAACCACGTATGTAGATTCGTTTTGACTTGTGATCAATTTGCTTTGATTTGTCTGTAGATGAGGCAATTGAGGAGAAGGGACTCGACGAGATAGTGTTGGAAGTCTTGATGAACTTGAAGAGGTAGTAAGAAGAGGGTTCCATGAGTAGGACGAATTTTTCATTGGGAAATAAGGTTCATACGAAAGAAGGACTCATAGTCCCGAAGAATAAGGAAAACGATGGATGAAAGAGAAGGAACATGGAAATTGTGTTCATCCTATTCAGTTTTATTGGGATCACACGTATACTGTTCTCAATGCAATGTTATGGAAATGAGGTTTGTGTATGGCACCATTATTGTCACCAGCGGAAGTTGGGGAAAAGATTGTGGAATGGCACAGCTGTATCATTACTAGAGATTTGGAACAGGCACATACACTGAAAGAAGAAGTTGATCAAAAGGTTAACCGGATGAAAGCAGACGACAAGATGCTTTCTTATTATCAATTAATCTCCTACCGGCATGACATTCTTACTGAAACGATCCACGAAGAGTCTTCCTTGCCTGCGATCGACGACAGTCAAACGTCTACTGACGATTATCTAAGGTTTATGTACTACTATGTTTCTGGACAAAGCGAATTCTTTCATGGCAGGTATAAGTCCGCCATTCGGTTGTACGTCATCGCGGAACGGCTTCTTGAAAACGTAAATGATGCGGCTGAAAAAGCGGAGTTCTATGAGCGAATTGGCATTAGTTATTACTACATGGATCAATATTCAACCGCCGCTTCGTATGTTGAACAAGCACTAACATTCTTTGAAAAGCAAGAGAGTTATATTGAACGGGAAATCAACTGCAAGTCGCTTTTGGCTGCGATTGAGACGGAATTGGAACGGTATGAATCGGCTGACCTCATTTACGAGGAGTTGCTTGTGTCTTCGCGCCCGTATCCGATTACACATGGGCACATTCTGCGGAATATGGGATTAAATCGAATGTCACAAGGCAAGTTTCTGGAAGCAGCTTCTTTTTCGAAAAATCACTGGAAATGGAAGAGCACCGCCACACGATTAATGGAATAAAGACACGGTATAATCTTGCACATGCACAATTGCGTGCGGGAACGTACTCGTCCGGCCTTGAAGAAGTCGAGCGCGATGTAAAAGCGCGTTATCTCCCTGAATATATCGCCAGGTGTCTAATCAGTAGGGGGTTGTACCTTGAAGAAGATCTCACCCTAGTGGAAACGGGCATCCAACAATTAAAGGAAAACGAATTGTTTTTTGAATGTTCAGAGGTAACGGCGGAAATCGCTGCATATTATAAAGAGAGAGGAGATGTTCAAACGGCATCTCATTACATGGAACTCTCTCATCTTATGCGTCACCATCATGTCACGTCAGGAGTTGATCAATCTTGAAAAAGGCGGCTCTCATACGAACGGCGGTTCTCCTATTCGGTATAGCGCTCTTTCATGTTCATAGTAGCGAAGGTCCATCAGGTGATTTGGTACAACCCCAAGAAAAGCATAGCTTTACGTTAGATGAAAAAGAATCAAGGGATAAACAAGGGTTTACTTAATGAAGATCAATGTGAGATGTTGACGCTTAGTGAAAACAAAAGTTCCCTAAAGACATGTAAATTCACTGTTTATCAAATGACAATTTGGTGAGTGTATGCTCGTTTTTTCACTGCTTTTCTAGTTCGTATTTTGTTTGTACAAAAACAAGTGCCGCAATAATGACGGTGCTTGTTTTTCAATTGATACATCATGCTGCTTAAGATAGGAGACGGACTTAATGAAAATCAGTAAACTAGCGCAGTAAAGCCATAATGAAACAACAACAAACTCATCTTCCAAAGAAATTTCTAAATGTGACTATTGGGTGAAAAAGTTTGTGAATTATTTCACATATAAGGGAGAATGGGTTATAATCAATCTGTAAAGATATTGTGAATCAACTCACAAAATTGGACCGAGTAAAAAACATGGTAAAGGGGGGGTTATGATGGAGGCGCATGAGCGAATTCTTCAAGAAATTCAAGGGAAGCCCCAACTGTTTATTAATGAGAGGAGGGTATTTTTAAACGCAATTTATGAGCGTGTCGTTGTTGCGTTATAACGTGGAACAACTAAAGAGTCAAACAGTCTATCACATTTTTTCTGAGAAGACTTACAAGAAGTGTGATAAAAGTGAACATCTTTTTTTAACTACATTTGTGAAATGTTTCACAAACATACAGGGAGATGATTTGAATGGGAAATAGAAAAAAAGTGAACCGCGTTGTATTGATTGGGGCAGGATTTGTTGGTAGCAGTTACGCATTTGCGATGATGAACCAAGGAATTGCTGAAGAGTTTGTCATGATTGATCTTGATCAAGCGAAGGCAAGTGGCGATGTGATGGATTTAAACCATGGGATGGCATTTGCGCCTGCTTCAACAAAGGTGTGGAATGGCGATTATCAAGATTGCAAAGACGCAGACATTGTGTGCATCTGTGCCGGAGCAAACCAAAAATCAGGCGAGACGCGGCTGGAGCTCGTAGAGAAAAATCTTAACATCTTTAAAAGCCTCGTTAGTAATGTGATGGCAAGTGGATTTGATGGCATCTTTTTAGTCGCTACAAATCCAGTCGATATTTTGACGCAGGCGACTCAACGCTTCAGTGGTTTGCCAAAACATCGGGTTATTGGCAGTGGAACAACATTAGACACGGCTAGATTCCGTTATATGCTCAGTGATTACTTTAACGTCTCCGAGAGTAATGTCCATGCTTACATTATCGGCGAACATGGAGATACATCACTTCCTGTTTGGAGCACAGCCACAATTGGTTCGGTCCCGCTGAAACAATGGTTGAAGAAAAAGGAGCTTACCGCGTTCGTGATTTGGAACGCATCTATGAAGACGTCCGTGATGCAGCGTACCATGTGATTGAAAAAAAAGGTGCTACATATTATGGGATTGCGATGAGCCTTGTGCGGATCACAAAAGCGATCTTAAAAGATGAACAGGCTATTTTGACCGTAAGTGCTCCCCTGGCTGGTGAATACGGCACAAGCGATTTATACATAGGTGTCCCGGCTATTATTAACCGCACTGGGATTTGCGAAGTTGTGGAAATGGACTTAAGCGAAGAGGAACAAGAACAATTTCTACATAGCGTGCAAACGCTGAAACGGATTTACGAGAACGCAGCAGCAAAGGTGTGACGGTGCAAACAAATTAACGATAAAGTAGGGATCTGTTATGTGGTTACAACAATACGACCCACTCGGTAATGAGCTTCTTAGCGCTCTAGTCGCCGCTCTACCAATTGCATTGTTTTTATTGTTTTTGACTGTTTGTAAAATGAAAGCTGTGTACGCTGCTGCACTGACACTTGCAGTTAGCTGCGTAATCGCTATCTCGGTTTTTGATATGCCTGCTTTGCAAGCGATAGCGGCGATGGGTAACGGGGTTGCAAATGCCCTTTGGCCAATTGGTTTTATTGTCATTATGGCTGTCTGGTTATATAAAATTGCTGTCGAATCTGGGAAGTTTGACGTGATTCGTGGCAGTATTGCTTCCATTTCTTATGACCACCGTCTTCAGCTACTGCTCATTGGTTCAGTTTTAACGCTTTTCTTGAAGGAGCTGCTGGATTCGGAGTGCCTATTGCGATTAGCGCTGCACTTCTTGTCACTCTTGGCTTTAAACCGATTAAAGCAGCAGGACTTTGTTTAATCGCCAACGCAGCATCTGGTGCATTTGGAGCAATTGGGATTCCCGTCATTACAGGTGCCCAAGTTGGTGGGATCGAAACGCTTGAGTTATCGCAAATGCTTGCATGGGTATTGCCGCTTGTTTCTTTTGCCGTCCCGTTCTTATTGATCTTCATTCTAAATGGCTGGAAGGGGGTTAAGGAAACCTTCCCGGCGATTCTTGTGGTGAGCACGGTTTACACCGGTGCTCAAACCGCAACTATGGTGTTTATTGGGCCCGAGCTGGCGAATATTTTGGCGTCACTATTAAGTATGGTCGCACTTGCGCTCTTTCTTAAAAAGTGGCAACCGACAACGATTTACCGAGAGCCAGGGGCCGAAAGCCAAGCGATTCAGCAATCCTATACGTTTAAACAAATCATCGTTGCTTGGTCGCCATTTTATATCTTAACTGTGGTCATTGGCATTTGGAGCTTTCATCGTTTAAGGCGTTGTTTGCGCCTGGTGGCTTGCTCCATTTCACAACCATTGCGATTGAAATGCCGGGTTTGCACGGGAAAGTCATTCAAGCGCCACCGATTGTTGCAGAGTCTGTCCCGGTTTCAGCAATATGGAACGTAAACACCGTTTCTGCCACAGGCACGGCGATCTTGATCGCGATTCTTCTAACAAGCGTGCTTTTCCCAGCATTATCGGCTAAACAGACAGTCGCCGAATTAGGAAAAAGCGTAAAAGAGCTATGGGTGCCAATTTTGACGATTTGTCTCGTAATGGCTTTCGCTCACTTATCCAACTTTTCAGGCTTGAGCGCGTCGATTGGAATTGCGCTCGCGGAAACAGGGACCGTCTTTCCATTTGTCAGTCCCATTCTTGGTTGGATCGGCGTCTTTTTAACCGGTTCAGTCGTAAACAACAATGCGCTATTTGGCAGCCTGCAGGTGGTGACAGGTGCTCAAATTGGCACATCTCCTGCTTTGCTCGTTGCTGCGAATACAGCAGGTGGTGTGATGGCGAAACTGGTCTCGCCACAGTCCATCGCGATTGCAGCGGCTGCTGTTAAACAAACCGGAAAGGAATCATTCATCTTTAAGTACACGTTGAAGTACAGTCTAGGATTGCTTTTTGTTATATGCATCACCACTTATTTGCTGTCGCTTGTGTTTTAAAGCAACTTGAAGAAGAAGAAGCGCCATCTTCATGGCGCTTCTTCTTTAGGTATTGTGGTAAATTCTCATCTTCATTCGTTTAATAAGCGGATTTTTGCTTACAAAAAACCCGCCAGGGAAGCGGGGCAAGAGGTACATACGTTGGAAGGTATGATACGTTTATAGAGTATCCAATTAGAACAGAATCTTCAATGTTTCGCGTTATTCTTAATAAAATCTTTACAGAGAAGCGTGGAACCAATCTTCCTATTCCATTTGATTAAAGTTGTTTACATAAGTTGTGATACAAAAAAGAGTCACTAGCACTTACGCAAGTGTTAGTAACTCTTTATTCTTCCTATTTACCTTGGCGTACGTGCTTTAGTACGTTTTTAGAAATGACCTTTTCTACCTCGACGATAATGAAGACAAACAGACCCATGAGTATTGGGATCGTCCATTGTTTGAGTTCCAGTGGTGTTGTTTGGAATACTGTATTCATAAACGGGATATACGTTAAAGCAAGTTGTAGAACGATGAGAATTCCCGCCACTAGGAACACGGCTTTGTTGCGAAAGAAATCTTTATTGAAAGCAAATCCGAATTCACTTCGGCAGTTAAACAAATAAAACAACTGGGCCATCACAAACATTTGCAAAATGACCGTTTGCAAATCACTGCCGCTATAGCCTTGGCTTTGCATAAAGGAATTCATCCATAACGTGCCGATTCCGATCATAATGGAGACAAACGAAATCCGAAACAGGTAATAAGGCGACAGCAACTTGGCTTTTGGATTCCGAGGTGGACGATCCATTGCCCCTTTTTCTAAGTGTTCAAAGGCGAGGCCAAGAGAGACGGTAATGGCGACAACCATGTTCACCCAGAGAATTTGGACTGGGGTAAGGGGCATTGTCATTCCTAAGAAAATGCTGGCGATGATAAGAATGCCTCCTGCGCCGTTTGTTGGCAAGATGAAGAGAATCGTTTTCTTTACATTGTCGTAGACGCGTCGACCTTCTTCCACGGCATGAACAATCGTTTGGAAGTTATCATCAGCCAAGACCATTTTTGCCGCATCTTTGGTCACTTCTGTTCCTTTAATGCCCATCGCAACGCCAATATCTGCTCGTTTTAACGCAGCCGCATCATTCACGCCATCACCGGTCATCGCACAAATATGACCAAGCTTTTGTAAGGCTTTTACGAGGCGCAGTTTGTTTTCTGGACTTGTTCTGGCAAAGATATGGGTTGATTCTGCTGCTGTTTCCAGCTCTTCATCTGTCATTTTATCCAATTCCCGACCTGTTAGTGCTCGGGTACCATCGCCAATGCCGAGCTGTTTGCCAATCGCTTTAGCGGTATCGGCGTGGTCACCAGTAATCATTTTGACTTGGATGCCCGCTTTCTTACATGTCTTAACCGCTTGTTTCGCTTCTTCTCTTGGTGGATCAATAATTCCAGCGAGACCAAGGAAGTTCATGCCATCTACTAAATCATGGTGACCAATCGAATCAACATCTTCTGACACTTTTTTATAAGCGGCGCCAATGACGCGTTCGCCTTCTTTTGCACGGAGCGACATCTGTCCTTGCCAATAAGAAGGATCAAAACTGGCTGCCTTGTTTTTTTGAACCATCTCAAATACGCGGTCTGGCGCACCTTTAACGAATAAAAAGCGTTCCTGGTTGATTTCGGCTAATACAGCCATGTATTTGTAATCCGAATCAAATGGAATTTTAGAGATGACCTTGAAAGCTGGCAAATCCATATCAGACTTCCGGACAAGGGTTAAAAAGCAGCCATCGGTTGGGTCCCCGTCGATTGTCCAGTGCCCGGCATCATCTTGGCGTAAATTCGCGTCGTTGCATATGTGCACACAAGTGAGAAAGCGCTCCAATACGGCATCAGCATCTTGCGTGCGGTGCGTATCTTTTACGTTAATGTCTCCATCTGGTGCATAACCTGTACCAGAGATCGCGTACCGGGCAGCAGTTGTTTCCACATTTGTAACAGTCATTTCGTTTTTGGTTAGCGTTCCTGTTTTATCGGAGCAAATGACCGAAACGGAACCAAGTGTTTCCACAGAAGGTAAACTGCGAATAATCGCGTTTCGCTTTGCCATCCGCTGCACGCCAACAGCAAGGATGATGGAGAGCACAGCGGGGAGCCCTTCTGGAATAGCAGCAACCGCTAAGGCAATGACAGAAAGCAATAATTCGCCAGCAGGGAAGTTGCGGACAAAATAGCCAAATAAGAACATAACGACGGCAACGCCAACAACAAAGATGGCAATGGTCTTACCAAAAGCGCCAATCTGTCGCAGCAAAGGCGTCTTTAAATCCTCCACATCCGTGATTGCTTGATTAATCTTACCAAGCTCTGTTTTTGCGCCTATTGCTGTAACAATACCGATGCCGCTTCCAGCCGCGACGGATGTTCCTGAAAAGACCATGTTCGTCTGGTCATTAAGGACAGTATCGGAATCGAGTACAACAAGCTGTTTTTCAACAGCGGTTGATTCGCCAGTGAGGCTGATTCTTCAACCCTTAAGTTATGCGCATCTACAAGCCGAAGATCGGCAGGTACCTTATCGCCTGCACTAAGAATAACGGCATCTCCAACAACGACTTCAGCCGCATCAATTTCTAACCGCTCGCCATTCCTTCTCACATTTGCTGTTAAGCTAAGTAAAGCTTTTATTCCGTTTAATGCTTTCTCTGCTTGGTTTTCTTGGAAATAGCCGATAAACGCATTAATGATCGTAACAAGTAAAATGACGCTCGTATCTATGTAATGACCTAACAGAGCGGTGATTACTGCTGCCCCAAACAGCACATAAATAAGGACATCATTAAAATGGCTTAGAAACTTTTTGATTTTCGAATCTGTTTTTTTCTCTGGAAGTTCATTGCGTCCATCCTGTTCTAATCGCAGCTGAGCTTCCTCGTTTGATAAGCCTGTTTCGATATGGGTGTTTAACGCTTGTTCAACTTCATTTACCTCAAAGCTGTGCCACTTTTTATCCACGAATCTCACCTCTATACTCATTTTTCATACTGCTAGTATAGTGCACGTATAAAAAAGGCGCATCTGCGCCCTTTTCTCTAATCTCGCTCTTGTTTGATGATCTCGCCGTTCGCAGCGTTCACATCAAGCTCATACTCGATTCCGCCAATCACTGCGTCAAGTTCGTAAATGGCTAGCCCATCATCATGATCAAGCTCGCTTTCTAGAACGTGAACGTCTTCATTAAACTGATCTTGCAAAGAAGCAATCATGTCATCGAATGAAAGCAAATCCCCTTGAACTGTGGCAGTTGTATTTGTAGCCGCCAATAGGTCGTCATCCACTTTTAGCACTGCGCCCGTTTCAGCGTTCATTTGAATGTCACCGTCATCGTCTTCAAGCAAAAACTCACTTTCGTAAACGAGTTGGCCATCTTTTCGTTCGAGTTCCGTTTTCTTTATGTCTGACAAGCCGGTTTCCGCTTTGGCGATCTGATCTGCTTCTTCTTTCGTAAGGCTAGGGTTTGCCGTACTTTCTGTTAGCAACAAGTCACCGTCAATTTCAATGATGTCGCCTGAATCAACCGCAATGTCAAACTCATATGTTTCCTTGTCTGTACGTACGTCAATCTCATAAAGAGCAACGCCGTCATCGTTGTCTTTCACAGCCTTTACCATTGTTCCGCCTACATAGTCTTCCGCCATTTTCACTGCTTCATCAAGTGATAAGGATGAACTTGTTGTTGTTTCGGAAGCTAAGACTACGGGTGCCTCAGTTGACTGTTGCTTTTTCTCTTCTGCGTTTGCGACTGTCCAAGTTGTGCCACCGATTAATAAGACAGCAGCACCTGTAATCATGATTGTTTGTTTTTTCATTGTAATTCCCTCCATCGTCGTTGTGATACTGCTATTATATCGAGGAAGATGAAGGGAAAGTGAAAGGAAAATGAGAGTTTGATGAGAAAAGGGAGAATGAATCCCAAATCACAGACAGAACTTCTCCCGTGTAGGCCTCAATAATGACAAGGGCATCGTCATCGCGCTCTGGGATTGATAAGTGATTCAGCCTTAATGGCGTAACACAAAAAGCTTTCTACATAAGGCGATTACGAATTCATTCGAATCACCTTATGAGATAGCTCCTTTTTTTACGGAAATCGTTTTTTACTTTATGGTTACGTAGCAAAACCTGCATTTCCGTCATATTCGTCGTGCATTTCTCCGACGATTTCGGTGAGGATGTCTTCCATTGTCACAAGGCCAATCATTTTTCCAAGGTCGTCAGTCACAATCGCCATATGGTTGCGCGTTTGTTTCATTTTCAAGAAGACATCTTGGATAAACAGAGATTCCTTCACACGGGGAATATCATGTAGGAACTCCTGAATGCCACCATTGCGACCCGCTGCAATACTCGTTAACATTTCTTTCGTATTGACGAAGCCAATGAGTGTATCTCCATCCTTCTGACTTACTACTGGATAACGGGTGTAATCATGTTCATCAAGTACTTGAAGGATATCATCAATTTCCATTTCAGCTTTCAAGGTAATCACTTGCTCTTTTGGTACCATAATTTCATTCAACGTTCGTCCATCAAATGAAAAGAAGTTCTCTAGATAGGCAAGCTCTGTTTGGTTAATTTCTCCGCCTTTATAACTCTCCGAAACGATTAGTTTTAGTTCTTCCTCTGTATAAACTGTTTCATGACCGGCAGGTTCTACACCAAACCACTTTAGAATACGTCGTGCTGAGCCGTTTAGAATGCTAATGAAAGGACCCATAATCTTACCAAACCAATAAAGTGGTGGCGCTAATAATAACGTCATCTTTTCAGGGAATTGAATAGCTAGTGTCTTTGGTGCGAGTTCCCCAATAACCACATGAAGGAATGTCACCAATGCGAGTGCAATCGCATAAGAAAGAACAGTCGCCATTGCATCAGAAACACTATAGTAATCAAAAACCGGGCGTAGTATTTTCTGCACAGTTGGTTCACCGAGCGCACCTAACACTAAAGCTGTGATCGTGATCCCTAACTGACAGGCTGATAAGTAGTAATCAAGGTCGTGAGCAACCTTTTTCGCTAAAACAGCCTTTTTGTTGCCTTCTGAAATGAGCTGATCAATTCTCGACATTCGGACCTTAAGAATCGCAAACTCTCCGCCAACGAAAAAGGCGGTTAACAGAATAAATACAGCTACAAGAAATAAATTGACATAAATGATCGCGTCCAATTATTCCCCCTCGAAGGAGAGGGATTCACCTCCATGATTTTTAAAATGCTTTATTATGCTTGCCCTAAACGAGTTTTATCAATATGTTGCTTAAACTTCACTTTTTTAATTTGATGATTGTCTACTTCTAAAACAGACCATGTATGCTCATCCAACTGAACCTCGGTCTCTTGATTTATGTCATCAAGGACTTGGGTTTTGTATTGAACCCAACCACCGATTGTATCAATGTGTTCACGTTCATCAAATTCGACTCCGAATTGTTCTTCTAGCTCATCTAGCAAGACACGACCGTTTATTAGGTACTCATCGGTTCCCAATTTTTGAATATCTGCTTCTTCATTTTCATCAAATTCATCGCGTATTTCACCGACTAATTCTTCAATAACCTCTTCCATTGTCACAATTCCAGATGTTCCACCGTACTCATCCATAATGACCGCCATATGGACTTTTTCCTGTTGCATTTTCAGCATGACATCTTGAATACGAGTGGCTTCTAAAATAAAGGGGAGGTCTCGCATATAAGCTCTCAAATCTACTTCGCGACCAGCAACAATTGATTGCAGCATTTTTTTTGCGTTGACTACACCGATGATTTTATCCTTATCGCGATCTTCAATCACTGGGTATCTCGTGTAGTTATACTCATCCAACACCTGCACAAGTTCGCTTTTCGTCATATCCTGATGAATCGTCACGATTTCAGTTCGTGGCACCATAATGTCTTTTGCAACACGTTCATCAAAAGAAAACACAATTTTCCATATACTCAAGCTCTTCTTTGTCTATTGCGCCACCTTGATAGCTTTGAGTCATGATAATTTTTAATTCTTCCTCTGTGTAGGCTTGATCATGTCCAATTGGTTTTACACCAAACGCTCGTAACAATACCCGAGATGTACCGTTTAACGTCAAAATGAGTGGGAACATGATTTTACCAAACCAATATAATGGACCTGATAGCATTAATGTCATTTTCTCTGAAACTGAATCGCTAATGTTTTTGGAGCCATCTCTCCAATTACTACGTGTAAATAAGTGACAAGGAGAAAAGCGATTGCATATGAAATGGCTGATGCTACCGAGTCTGGGACATTAAAGTAATCAAACAGCGGATACATAATAGAACTTACAGCTGGTTTACCAAGTGCTCCAAGCCCTAATGCTGTCACGGTAATACCTAGCTGGCAGGCTGATAAATAGTAGTCTAGATTTTCTGTTACTTTTTTGGCGACAACCGCCTTTTTGTTTCCTTCTGCTATTAATTGTTCAATTCTTGAACTACGGATTTTAACAACGGCAAACTCAGAAGCAACGAAGAAAGCAGTTAATGCCAATAAAACCACAAGCAGGATAAGGTTGATTATCGTAATTAAATCCAATTATTTCCCTCGCAATGAGGATTCACCTCCAACAGATTAAAAAGCTCTTCATTATATTGAAACATAGGTCTTATCAGTGTTTATGCTTCTACATACGAACTTCCTTACTTTTTGTAAGGAGATAGAAAGAAGTTGAATTCTACAATAGCCATGTTTCTAATTCCCTAAAGCCAACATTCTAATGCTTGTTAGCTTTTTTTCTATATAAACGAATGAAGGTAGGGATTTTTAGAAAGAGTGCTATTCTTTCTTCTCGTATGTGTTTGTAAATGATGTTTTAGTTTTTCCACATAACTAGTAAGCAATAACGCCTTCCCAATGTAAATCCCTCCCAATCTTTTTATGAAAGTATTGTTAACGTATCTGTACAAAGATGGGATGAATAGCAATCTTCTTTAACGCTTTCTCCCTACTGTGACAGATTTAAGAGAAGTATACAGAATAACAATAAGTAAATAAAGTGAATCACTGACTCTTACATATAAAATTTACAAACTTTTAATAAAGGGGATTCCAGGTTCATTTTTAATGATTTTTTAAGGTATTTAACCCAAAAGACAAAGAAGAAAGTCGTCGCTATATGTCGAAAGAATAAAGTTGTAAAAAAGGTAATTCTGACAGATAATTAAGAAATAAGTCCTATTCATAATTCAGGGGGATTGTCGATGGGGTACAGTCATTCAAGAAAAACATGGAAAAGAAAATGGCATCTGTTATCAATTGTCGGAATGAGATACTACACAGACGAAGAGGGTTTTGTTTATAAAAAGGTCG
>BAXC01000035.1 GCA_001310375.1 Bacillus sp. JCM 19041
CATTCTAAGATCGACTCTTTTCTTGTTTTAGTTTTGTTCGATTTCTTTGTGTAACAAAGTATACGCATCATGAATCTGTTTAGCTGGGCCGGAGTATTCGCGTGTTACATATGTTTGTGCTGGGATTGATACAGAACCCTTTTTGTTATTTAAATGAATTTTAACAAAATTAAAGTGGGATAATCGATCAATGTTCTTTTAAGAGCGATGCCGATTGATTGAACTAGCATTCTAACAAAATAGGACCTTGTTGGGAAACGAGAAAGATCAATATAATGATTCTCTATTAATTGGTTTTATTAGTAATTATAGGTGTGTATGTTCCTCTTTTATGAGTCAGATTAAACTCCCTCATCCTTGAATTTTGATTTAAACGAAAGTGATAAGCAGCAAACCCTCTTTTAATTAGGTTAAAAGTCTTAGCACTAATCTTGTTGCATATAGAGGAGGAAAACAGATTGATTTTTTCCCAAAAGGAGATTCGAGTTTGTTTGCAGAATTCGGGGTCTATAAAGGGGGAATTTTGAAGTGAAACGAATAAAGAAATCAGTAGCAGTACTTGCATTGACGGCGCTTATTTTTACAGGAGGTACTGTTAGTAATCCGAATGTCGAATTAGTTAGTGGTAAATCACAAGTTGGGGAAGCTTCCATTTCTACAATTGATATGGATCGCCTTTTTTTAAAGCATTTTGATGCTGAAAATGTCTACTCACATATTTATCATTTAAGTGAAAATATCGGTCCTCGGGTAACTGGAAGCGCGGAAGAGAAAGCCGCAGCAGCATATTTAAAACGAGAGTTTCGCAAGAATCTTTATCGAGTGACGGAGCAAGAATTCTCCATCCCTGACCGTTTACGAGGAACACTTACTCTAGATGGTGAAGATGTTCCGATTACAGCTGCTACTGGTTCTGCTCCAACAAATAATGAAGGTTTAACAGCTGGATTATTTGATGCTGGGTTTGGAGCGCCAGAGGATTTTACAGATGAAGTTGAGGGGAAAATTGCAGTAATCTCTAGAGGGAATACAACGTTTGCCGAAAAAGCAACAAATGCAGTTGCTGCGGGAGCGGTTGGCGTCATTATTTATAATAATATCGATAGTTTAGTACCATTGAATCCAAATCTAGCCGGAACGGAAATTAAAGTCCCAGTTGTTGGGGTCAAAAAAGAAGACGGAGCTCGATTATTAGAGCAATCGGAAGTGACACTACAGCTTGAGGCATTGACGAATCAAACATCAACAAATATCATTGCTACGCGTAAACCGCTTATCTCAAAACCAAATCCTGGAATCGTGTATATAACCGCACATTATGACAGTGTCCCTGGAGCGCCTGGAGCAAACGATAATGCATCAGGTACAGCAACAATGTTGGAAATGGCAAGAGTATTAAAGTTCTTACCAATTGATAAGGAAGTACGTTTTATTGCATTTGGAGCTGAAGAAATTGGTTTAGTTGGTGCGAGGGAGTATGTGAAGCAGCTTTCTGATCGCGAAATCGAACGGAGTGTAGCCAATTTTAACATGGATATGGTCGGAACGAAGTGGGAGAGAGCGTCAAAACTATTTGTAAATGTCACAGACGGGGAACCAAACATTGTGTGGGAAACAAGCCAAAATGCAGCAAAAAAACGTGGATATGAAGATGAACTTCTTTTAAGTCAAGGAGGTTCATCGGATCATGTTGCTTTTCATGAAGTAGGTATTCCTTCAGCAAACTTTATTCGACGTGAACCAGGAACTGGGGCACTTGAGCCTTGGTATCATACGCCTCTTGATACGGTGGAGAACATTAGTGTGGACCGGTTACAAGTAGCAGGAGAAATTGTTGGTCAAGCAGTAATTGATACGATTAAAAAAGATTTTAGATGGAAGAAGACCAATGGCGGTATGATGAAAGTGGAAGATGAGGATATTTACACAGATCTAAAATAAGCACGAATGGCCTGCTCGATATCGAGCAGGCTTTTTAATGGTTAAAGCTGTTCGGCTCCTGAATCGATCGTGGTCCCGTATTCTTCACCGTTTATAGACTGGCTTCTTTTAAGTAAATGAATTTATTTTGAATGACCTTTTCTCGTATGTCACTTTGGAGAAGTCTTTTTATTGTTATGTTGCTCGTATCAAAGATCCAATTGTACAATGAAGTAATAAAAAGGGAATTTAGAATATTAAACTCTTTTCTAGGTTCGCTAATGAATGTGTTTGCTGCATATATTGAGGAGGATGAAAATATGGGAAATGACTCATGGAGGCGAGACCGAATCGGCTCTGCTTTAAAAGGCCAAAATCCAATGGTTCTTACTCAAATGAGGAGCGGCTTTGCAGTTATCGGCGACACGCAGTTCTTGCCAGGTTATTCGCTTCTTTTGCCAAACGATCACATTGGTTCATTAGAAGAATTGGATTTTCAAAAAAGAGGGCACTATTTGCTGGATGCGAGTTTACTAGGGGAAGCCGTATTAACTGTTTGCCAAGCAAGAAGAGTGAACTATTCCATTTACGGTAATACTGATGCTTTTTTGCATACACATATTTTCCCTCGGTATAACTCTGAACCAGTGGAACGGATTTCTCGTCCTGTATGGGATTATCCGAAAGACAGATGGACAGATCTTACTTATGCATTTGATGAGAAAGTTCATGGCCAATTAAAAATGGCGATTAAAGAAGAGGTTGAACGGCTCATGAAAATAGCCTATTAAAAAGAGGAGGCGGGGAGTACAGCCACCTCTTTTTTGATGTTGTTCTTATCGTTATCAAAGCTGGTCTTCATAAATTTGCAAGTTCTGATAGATTGTTTGAAGAGAGGGTGTTTGGATGTTGTGTCTGTCCCCTAAGTGAAGCAAATAGCCTTGTAAATGAGCTCCTTCAGTCCTTGATGAACGTTCAATATCGCGAAGCATCGAGGATTTCATCGTGTAGCTCATTGTAGCAAATGTCTCCATATGTCGGCTGACGATATCATCAGCAATCGGCGCACCAGCAGTGCGCATCACATTAGCGCATTCATTTAATGTCGATTCAATAAAACCATTCCGGGTATCATTTTTTCGAATTGGGCCGATTGATGAACGGAAAAGAGTCGTAATTCCTGATGCAACGGCAATAAATAAATACTTATGCCACATGTCTTGCTCGATGTTTGCACTATAACTAAACTCTGCATTGCTACCTTTGAAGCAAGTTAGTAATTGCTTTGTGCGGACGCTTGAGGAACCGTCTCTTTCTCCATAAACAAGGCGGTGTATCTGACTTTCTTGAATAATCGTACCATCATCCGCAACGGAACTTTCAATAAAACAAAGTCCTCCAAGAAGTTGGTTACCGAAATGTTGCTCAAGCACCTTCATATGAGCAATCCCATTTAGCAATGGTAATACAAGCGTGTTAGTTCCGATAAATGGTTTTACATCTTTAATGGCTTGTTCAAGCTGGTAGGATTTTGTTGTAAACAAAACAAGATCAAACGGTTTTGGCACAGTATCTCTTGTAGTAATTAATTGAGGTGAGAAGGAATAATTTCCGTGGACGCTTTTGAGAGTGAGTTGGTTTTCTTTTAATAGCTGTTGCCGCTTCTCGCGTACTAAAAAGGTGACATCTTCTCCTTTTTCTACTAATCTTGCGCCAAAATAGCCGCCAATTCCCCCTGCCCCAACTGATAAAATGCGCATGGAAAAACCTCCTACATGTTTTTCTCTATTATATAGCAAGTCTAGTGAATGATGTTTGTTTGTCTTGCTAGTGAGATGATTATTTTTAATAGTCGAATAGAATGACCAAGTAAATTCTAGCAAAAGAGGTTGTTTAGTTAGAAGAACAGCGGTACTCATACAATAACGATGGTTTTAAAGGAGTGTGATTGAAGTGGCAACAGTATTAGCGGGAATTCAATTAATGCCTAATAACAAAGACGATCATACAGGTGGAACAGTTGATAAAATTCTGGCAGTGATTGAACGTTCTGGTCTTCGGCATCAAGTAGGCCCACTAGAGACAGTTGTTGAGGGGGATTTTGACTCGGTTATGACGGTATTGCGTGATGCACACCAAGAAGCAGTCGATGCTGGTGCGGAGGAGATTATGACTAATGTGAAAATGCATTACCGTACAACAGGCGTTTCGCTTGAAGATAAGCAGTAAGGGAGTAAGCTTCCGCATAACAAATGCGGAAGCTCTTTCTTATTTCCAATGAAGCAAGCGCTGTTCGATTTGTACCAGTACTCCGTTCACAACAAGCCCTAAAATAGATATGGTCAAGATGCCTGCATACATATAAGGAATTTGGAAGCTATGCTGACTGCTAATAATTAAATAGCCAAGCCCCGCCTTGGCGCCAATCATTTCGGCAGCGACAAGAACTAGGATGGAAGCAGCCGCAGCCAGGCGTAGACCAACGAAAATGGATGGGATTGCAGCTGGCAAAATGACTTTCTGAAACAGACGTAAACGTGATAAGGCAAGAGATTGTCCGGCTTTGATAAGCAATGGATCAACATGGCGAACTGCGCTAACTGTGCTGATTAGAATAGGGAAGAAACATGCATAGCTAACTACGGCTACTTTAGATGTTTCTCCAATCCCAAGCAGAAGTATAAAGACTGGTAGAACCGCTAAGGCCGCTGTGTTTCGAAAAAGCTCTAGTAGTGGATTGATCCAAAGAGAAAGCCGTTTGGACCAGCCAATCACGAGGCCAATTGGTATGGCTAGCGTAATAGCAATGAAGAACCCGCTGATGCTTCGGGAAAGGCTGGCGCTCACGTGAGCAAACATTTGCCCATTTATAATCAATTCCCATGCTCCAATTAGGACGAAGGAAAATGGTGGTAAAAAAACTGGATTAACAAGATTGAGTCTTGGAGCGGCCTCCCAAATCAACAAAAAGGTTAGGATCGCGGTTGACATTTTTAAAACGTTTACACTTTTGCCTACCCATTTTAATGATTTTTTTGGTTTAAACCACGGTCGTACCATCTCTTGGTAAGAATCCATAATCAATTCCTTTCTTAAATCATAAATTCAAATCATAAATTCAATTTCTTTTTTGTGACCGTGGAGCTTATTCCAAATGTCTTGTCGAAATTCTGAAAAAATCGGTAGAGACCGTATATCCTGGGTGCCTCCGGCCTTAAACGTAGGAATATTTACAATCTGTTTAATCTCTCCAGGGCGAGCGCTCATAATGCCGACGCGTTGTCCAAGATAAATAGCCTCTTCAATGCCGTGAGTAATAAAGATAATCGTTTTCTGTGTTTTGCTCCAAATTGTTAACAGTTCATCTTGTAAGTTCTCCCTCGTTTGTGCATCTAACGCGGCAAAAGGCTCATCCATCAACAAAATATCCGGGTCATACGCGAGGCTACGTGCAATTGCGACTCGCTGCTTCATGCCACCAGACAATTCATGGGGGTATCGTTTAGCGAACTCTGCAAGACCAACTAACTCTAAATATGAATAAGCTCTTTCAAGCCGTTCTTTCTTCTTTATCCCTTTTTGCTCTAGCCCAAAGGCAACATTTTCAAGTGTGTTACGCCATGGGAATAACGCGTATTGTTGAAAGACGAAACCACGGTTTAAATTTGGTCCTGAAATCGTTTCGCCGTTTACTTGAATCGTCCCGGATGTAGGTGTTTGCAAGCCGGCTAGCAAATCGAGCAAAGTCGATTTGCCGCAGCCGCTGGGACCAACAATAACAAAGAATTCCCCTTTTTCAATAGTGAGTGAAACATTGGATAGCGCTTGGAAAGCTGTTTCACTAGTACCTTTTCTTGCTTGGAAGACATGATCGACCCCGTTGATTTCGATAAAAGGCATAATTAGTTTTCCCCCAGTTCTTTTTCGTAAGGATTAAACCGGTTTGTATAAACATCGCTCAGGATAAGGTCACCAGCTTTCAAAGAGCCTTCTTGCTCAAGCCAATTGATCCAACGGTTAAAATCGGCTTCACGAACAGCGCCACCAGGACTTTCGATCCCGAAACTGCGCCAGTAATCAATCAATTCATCCGTCTCGTTTCGATCACGGGAATAAATGATTTTCCTCATCCGGTCTTGCACATCTGAAACGGGCCTTTCTTTCGTCCACTCAATCGCTTTTGCCATACCTGAAACAAATGCAGCGACTGCTTCAGGGTTTTCAGAAATATAATCATCTCGAAACACGATACTGCCTGCATTAAATGGACCAAACAAATCGATGTCTTTAAATAGAGGCGAATGCCACCAACCTCTAGCGCTTTGTCCCGTAAAATGCCACCTAGTTGAGTAGCTTCAAGTTGACGAGAACGTAAGGCTTGCTCGCCTGATGCTGGTGGCATAATAACTAGCCCAATTTCAGCAATCTCCGCTTCGCTCAAGCCACTTTGTCTTGCATACTCAATAACCGCGAATTCATGATGAGCTCCGAGCGTGTTAACGCCAACGTTGTGTCCAATTAAATCAGCTGCATCGTTGAGCGAACTATCTTCTGTTACATAGTAGCCACTATACGTTTCTTCGTTTGATCCGTAATAATGAATAACCGACGTTACTTCCGCTCCAGCACGTTGAAGTTGGAGGATCGCTCCATTAAAAGCGCCGCCAAATTCAATATCATTTGTCATCGTTGCTTGAATATTTTCGGGGCCACTCGTCGTGTCACCGACCCATTCAAGTTCAATGTCTTCCATGAATCCAAGGTCATCTGCTAATTCCCAAGGAGTGACCGTGTTTGCTGTGCCCTGATATCGTAAGATGGGCTTTCCAGCGGCTGTTTCTTGTGCTGAGGAGTCTGAACAGGCACTGAGAAAAAGTGCTGTTGCTATTACAGCAGTGAATTTTTTCATGATCGCCCTCCGTTATTGCATAGCAGCATTCACATGTACTGGTCGTTTTAGACCGAGATGGTCACGTAACGTTGTTCCTTCATACTCTGTTCGGAAGAGACCTCGTTCCTGCAATTCAGGAATAACATAACGATTAAATTCTTCTAAACCTGAAGGGAGCAATGGAGCCATGACATTAAATCCATCCGCTGCGCCGTTCTCAAACCATTCCTGCATTTGGTCAGCAATTTGGCTAGGTGTGCCTTTGATTTCACGGTGGCCTCTTGCGCCAGCCACATGCTGGTAGAGTTGGCGGATCGTTAGGTTCTCATCTTTCGCTAATTTAGTTACAAGTTCGAAGCGGGTTTTTGCTCCATTATTTGTTTCTACAGATGGTAGTTCCGGTAAAGGACCATCCAGATCAAAATCTGATAGTTCGAAATTGAGCAGATGCGAGAGAAGGCGGACACCTGCTTTTTCAGGAATTAAGTCACGAAGATGGGAGGCTTTTTCTTCTGCCTCGGCTTCTGTTTGACCAATCACCGGAAAACGCCAGGCATTACTTTTAGATGATCCGGGTCTCGACCATTCTTTGCCGTTCTCCGTTTAATGTCCGTATAGAATGCCTGTGCTTCTGCTAACGTTTTCCAAGCAGTGAATACGACTTCTGCTGACGCGGCTGCAAGTTCTTTTCCGGCTGTGGATGATCCTGCTTGAATAATGACCGGGTGGCCTTGGATAGGTCTAGGAACATTTAAAGGACCTGCAACTGAAAAATGGTTCCCGTGGTAATGGATTGGTTTGACCTTGCCCGTTTCTGTGAAAAGAGCTGTTTCTTTTTGAGTGACAATTGCGTCATCTGCCCAGCTGTCCCATAGTTTTTTACGATGTCCAAACTCTCCGCTGCTCGTTCGTAACGGGTGGAATGCGTTAAATGGGCGTCTTGGCTAAAGTTAAGGGCATCGTACTCGTTGCTGCTTGTTACTGCATTCCACGCTGCACGCCCCCCGCTCAAATGATCAAGTGAGGCGAAAACACGTGCAAGGTAAAACGGTTCGAAGAAACTTGTCGAGACCGTAGCACAGAGGCCGATACGATTTGTTGCAGCACTCATAGCTGCTAATATGAGCAATGGATCAACCTGGCGGTCATCTGTGCTGATACGTCTTCACCCGCTTCTTTACGATCGGAATACTGGTCAGCAAAAAATACCATATCGAAAAGGCCTGCTTCTGCTTGCTTTGCCAAGTCAATATAATACTGCACGTTCAAGAATTCTTTTGTATTACTTGGCTGAGTTCATGGCGCCAAGCGGCAACATGGTGGCCAGGAGTCATGAGAAACGCACCAAGGTGCATACGTCGTTTATTCATTTTTATCCACTCCTTTCTGTGCCTAATGTTTAAATGATCCGTTTAATGCTTTGCTTGCCATCGACACTGCTAGGTATGTCTCCAATAATGGAAATCCGTCTCATAATTCGCCGGGCATCACCATAGTCGTTAATTGCATAATGTTGTGTTGCACGGTTATCCCAAATAGCGACATCGCCAGGCTGCCATGACCAGCGAACTGTGTTTTCAAGTTCTGTGACTCGAGCTTGCAAGACATTGTAGATGTGTGAGGATTCATCAGTAGAGAGACCTTTAATTCGTTTAATAAATTGGCCAAGCAACAATGTTTTTTCGCCTGAGTCAGGATGGATGGAAACAATAGGATGTTCCGTTTCATAGACAGTTTGCGCAAACACATTTTTATGTTGGGCTAGCTGTTCTTTCGTTGGGTTTGGTTGCTTTTTAGCGTAGTCATAATCATTTGTGTGAATGGCCCATAGTTTCTCAGCTAGTTGTTGTAAATGGCTAGGTAAGTTTTCATAAGCAGCAGCTGTATTTGCCCAAGCTGTATCACCCCCATAAGCTGGAACATCTACTGCGCGAAGAATACAAATTTTCGGGAATTTATCATTAAATGTGACATCAGTATGCCACGCATTTGCACGTCCACCAGGGTGGGCAGAATCGAGCTCTAATAAAAAGTTTGTACCTTCTTTTGAAGGGACGGTTGGGTGGGCTTCTGGTGTACCAAAAAGCTGTGCAAAGTTTTCTTGTTCTTGGTCAGTTAAATGGGTTTGATTTCGGAAAAACAGAACCTTGTGTTTAAGCAAAGCTTGTTGAATTGTGATAAAGGAAGATTCAGACAGGGTGGGAGTCAAGTGAATGCCAGAAACAATGGCACCAATTCGACCAGCAACAGGGGAAACGGTAACATCGGTTGGACCTTTAACAATACTCATAAAATAGCCTCCTTAAAAGTGGTGTTCGGCTTTATAGAGAGTGTGTGAAAGTTTAGTGACCGCGTCTGGATGACATAAAACCGAGTAAACTAATATGTTTAAAAGGAATATTAACAGGGAGTAAAACGATTGTCAATAAACTTTTTCAAAAATGAAAAACCTCAGCTGTATAAGCTGAGGTTGTTGAAAGATGTTAAAGGGGTTTGAGATGGTCTTTCATTTGTTCGCGCATTTTAAATTTCTGGACTTTCCCTGAAGCTGTCATTGGAAAGTGGTCTACAAATTTTATATGACTCGGGATTTTAAAACGGGCAATTTGTCCTTGACAGAAATCTTGAACCTCTTTTTTGATAACTCTCTTCCTTCCTTACAACGTATCCATGCTGAAACTGCTTCTCCGTACTTGGAATCGGGGACGCCGACAACTTGTACGTCTAAAATGTCCGGATGGGTGTACAGGTATTCCTCGACTTCACGAGGATAAATATTTTCACCACCGCGGATAATCATATCTTTTAATCGGCCGGTAATCTTACAGTAACCATCTTCATCCATTACAGCAAGATCACCAGTATGGAGCCATCCATCTTCACTTAAAACACGCGCCGTTTCTTCTGGTTGCTTATAATAACCTTTCATGACATGATACCCCCGTGTTACGAGTTCTCCTTGAACGCCACGAGGGACTTCCTGTTTTGTATAAGGATCAATAATTTTCACTTCAACATTAGGTAAAGCACGTCCTACTGTATCGGTTCTTCGATGAAGAGAATCATTGACACGTGTCTGAGTAATGACAGGAGATGATTCTGTTTGACCATAAGCAATTGTTATTTCTGTGGCGCCCATTCTTTCAATGACACCTTTCATCACTTCAATTGGACAAGTGGAACCTGCCATGATACCTGTGCGTAAAGAAGTTAGGTTATAGCTCGAGAAAGTTGGTAAGTTTAGCTCTGCTATGAACATTGTCGGCACACCATGGAGAGCGGTACAAGCCTCTTCTTGCACGGTTTCTAATACTTTCTCCGGATTAAATTCTACAACTGGAACCATTGTTGCGCCTGCACTAACGCAAGCAAGAATACCTAACACACAGCCAAAACAATGAAAGAATGGGACAGGGATACACATGCGGTCCTCTTCGGATAATTCCATACAAGCAGCGATGTTTGTGGCATTATGAATTAAGTTTTGGTGCGTTAACATGACTCCTTTTGGAAATCCAGTTGTACCTGAAGTGTATTGCATATTGATGACATCATCAGGTTGCAATGTATTCATCTGGTGATTTAAGACATGATCTGGAATGTCATTGCCTAAATGAACAAGGTCTTCATATAACCACATCCCTTGTTTACGTTCTTTTCCAAGAAAAACAACATGTTCTAGTTGAGGGAATGCTGCCGATTTGAGCTTACCTGGCTGAGTTGTTTTTAATTCTGGAATGAGCTTGTAAAGCATATCAAGATACGATGTTCCACGGTACTCTTCCATGACAAATAACGTTTTTGTATCGGATTGAGTGAGTAAGTACCTTAATTCGTTTTCTTGATAGTTGGTGTTAACAGTAACAAGTACAGCTCCTATTGTTGCAGACGCGAATTGGGTTGTAACCCATTCTGGTGAGTTGGTTGCCCAGATCGCTAAGTGGTCGCCACGTTTCATGCCTATTTTAAATAATCCTTTTGCCAGGTGGCGGCAAGATTCATTGAAGTCCTGATAAGTAAGTCTCAAGTCTAAGTCTTTATATACGAGAGCTTCAGCGCTAGGATTCTTATTAACAACCTTTTGTAAAAAGTGCCCAATTGTGTCTGTTTTCATTTATATTGCAACCCCTTTCAGAAAAATAAATACCTGGTTTATTAAGAAGATTCGGGGAGGGGATTAGAATCCCTTCTGTAATTAATTGAAAAAACAAATTAAATAAAGGATTCAAAAATAAAATACAGGGTAACTAATAAATGTAAAAAGAAGTAAGTGTGAAGAAAAGGAGAGCGGAGAGATGAAAAAATACTTAGTGACATTGTTTGGAATTGGTGTTCTTGCTGCATGTAATAGCCAAGGTGCAGATGTAGAGGAGGAAGAAAAAGAGGAAGTAACTGCAGCGGGAATTTTGCAGCAATCAGAAGAAGCGCATGCAAATTTGGAATCATTGGAAGTATCATTCACAAATACAGATTCTTACGGAATGGTGCAAGAAGGTGTAGCTTCCTATGATTTTGCCAATAATGTGACTCATATAGAAGAAGACGGAGGCGCAATCCTTTATAAAGATGCTGAAGATTTTATGTATATTACCGATTTTGACTATTCATTAAATGAAGATGAACCAGAAAATAAGCTTGACTTACAAGTAGAAGAACATCGCAATCCATTAGCATTTTATAAACAATATGATGAAGATTTATATGATAAATTTGACCTTGAAGAAAATGATGGTGCTTATAAGCTTGTATATAATGGAGAAGAGGCAGACCAAGAGTTACTTATTCAAGGTTTTGCACAGCCCTTTTTTGAATATGCCGCATACATTTTAAGTGAAGAGGTTGAGAATTTAAAGCTTGATGATGTGGAAATCCATGCGTTTGATTTATCGTTTGATATTGATGAAGAAACCAATCAGATTTTGAGTTATCAATATACTGCTGATTACGATGTTCGCATACAAAGTTTAGAACAGGAATATGAAAATGAAGCCTCTTATTTGTTGGCGGCTTTTAATGAAGTTGCGGCGATTGAGAAACCTGATAAAGACCTGACGGCTGTTGGCACATTAACATATGAAGAGCAAGAACAATATGAACAAGAAGCTAGTGATTACATTGAAGCCTTATCCAAGCTGGTGTGTATCAAAACGTCGATGAATTTATTGAACGAATGCCTGTAGAAGAAGATGAAGATAGAAAAAGGGAAATGGGTGAGGAATACCAGGAGGCATTCCGTGATGATTTTCAAGCAGGTATTGCACTTGGTTTTGAAGAGCTGGACTTAAGTGATGAGCTCATTGATTCTTATACGGAAGCATGGCTTGGCCTATTAAAGAGTACTAATTATTTGATCATTGATACTTCTGCAAGTTCTGAAGATACGTTTTATGTAGAAGTCAGTATTGAAGGCTTAGACATGTATGCTGTGGAGCGTGAAATGGAATTGCTCTTAACAGACGAGTTAATGAATGGCGACTATTCGGAAGATGTGACTGAGGAAGAGATGATGAGTGCAATTGTTGATGTAATTAATCAGATTTCAGAGAGTGATAATCTTGCTCCTGCCCGTGAAGTGACGCTTGAAGTGAACCGGCTGGTGGGGGTTACCTTATCTTAGATCAAGAAAGCTTGCATTCTGGATTTATACAATAAAGAAACCCGACCTGATTCTAGTCTGAATCAGGTTGTTTTTTTGGTTGTTCATAATCCAATCGTGCATTAAAAGCTAGGTTGTAATGCAAATATGACATACCTGATTGGTGCGAATCGGTTGTAGTGGAGATGAAACGGGATGTACGATGTTGGCATTTTTTTTGCATAAAGAAAATGAAGGCAGTGGGAGGTGTTGGAGTTGAAGACGTGCCGATTATGGCTAGTTAAAGAAGAAATTGAAGAAGAGCGTTTACCACTTGCGACAGTCATTATTATTGATGTCATGCTGGCTACGACAACATTAGTTGATTTAATGGAGCGAGGTGCAAAGAAGATTCATCCGGTTAGTTCCATTGAAGAAGCATTAGAGAAAAAAAAGAACGCTCGGAGAAAATGTGATTACAGGCGGAGAACTTGGAGGAATATAATAGCCGAATTTGACTATGGACATTTGCCAGAACACTATTCAGGTGACTTATTAAAAGAGGCAGAGTTGGTCTTTCTTTCAACAAACGGAACAAAGGCAATTCAAGGTACAAAAAGAGCGAAGCGCCGAGTATTAGCAAACTTAAGAAATGTACACTATGTTTCAAGTTGGCTTAAGACACAAGAAATAGAAGACCTAATTATTGTGTGTTCTGGCGCTGGAGGCCATATGGCAATGGAAGATTACTTATGTGCTGCTTTATTAATAGGAGAATTGGATACAAAGCAAACAAAGCTTGATGACGCAGCTTTGTTTGCTTTTACTCAAAAACTAAATGAGAAGCGTGTGAAAGAGCTAGTTAAACTTGGCAGAGTGGGACGTTATATGAAACGACATGGTATGAATGAACTGCTTCAATTTACAAGTGATATAGGTGCCTCAAAATCGATTGTTGAGGCAATTAATCCAGGAGTATTGGCATTCATTGAGGGAGGGAAAGCAGGTGGAAGAAACGATTTCGGTAAGGCAAGGGGAAGAATTGGATAAAGAAGCATTACATTGTTTTCTGATGAAAGCGATTACTAATTATCCTGTTAAAGGAAAACTGGAAATCAGCCAATTTCCAGCAGGGGCGTCAAACCTAACTTATCTGCTTTGTAAAAATGATTGGCAAGCTGTTTTAAGGCGCCCACCTCTTGGACCTCTACCGCCAAAAGCGCATGATATGAAGAGAGAATATGATTTCCTATCCGCGCTTGCCCCGTCCTTTTCTTACGCGCCGAAGCCACTGGCACTTGGTGTGAATACAGAAGTAATGGATGTGGTTTTTTACGTAATGGAACGCCGAGAAGGGATTGTTTTAGACACCGCCTTTCCTGCACATATAAAAGGGACAATGTTAGAAGGGCAACAAGTCTCTGAATTGTTAATTGATACGCTTGTGAATTTGCATCAAATTGAACCTAATCAAACTGGAATCGGTCATTTTGGCAAACCAGAAGGTTTTATGGAACGCCAAGTTGTTGGTTGGATTGGACGGTATGAGCGGGCACAAACAGAAGAGATTGCTGAGTATCTTGAATTGGCAAGGTGGTTAAAGGAGAAAATCCCTTCTACAAGTGAAGCGCGGATCATCCATAACGATTTTAAATTCAATAATATGTTATTTTCTCGTGATCTTTCTGAAGTGAGAGCAGTTGTAGATTGGGAGATGGCGACGGTAGGTGATCCTTTGTTTGATTTAGGTGTTGTTTTGAGTTATTGGACAGAGCCGTCAGATCCAATAGAGTTGCGCAAGTGTTCCCTACGATAACGATGAGTGAAGGATTTTTAAGTCGAGGACAGCTTGTAGAACGTTATGCTCAAAAGAGTGGTCGGAATTGTTCAGAATTAAAATTCTATCATGTGTTTGCGCTATTTAAGCTGGCAGTTATCGTCCAACAAATTTACTTCCGGTGGTATCAAGGACAAACAACTGATTCACGGTTTGAAACATTTAATGAACGGACAAAGGTATTAATAAATCATGCGTACAATCATATAAATTGATTTTTATATAGGGGGAAAACAATGAACTTTGATTACTCTGAAAAAGTGAAAAGACTCGAAGAGATGTAAGCCAGTTTATAAAAAATGTCATTGAACCAAATGAAACTCTTTATGAAGAACAGTTAAATGATGCGGAAAGTCGTTGGACGATTCCTCCGGTTATGGAAGAAATGAAGTCAAAAGCAAAGCGAGCAGGGCTATGGAATCTATTCTTACCGGATAGTGAGTTTGGTGCAGGCTTAACAAATGTTGAGTATGCCCCACTTTGTGAACAAATGGGTGGTTCACCTCTTGCACCAGAAGTGTTTAATTGTGCTGCTCCTGATACGGGAAATATGGAGACGCTTGTTCGTTATGGGACTGAAGAACAAAAGAAACGATGGCTTGAGCCACTTTTAGATGGTGAAATTCGTTCTGCTTTTGCGATGACAGAACCACATGTTGCTTCTTCAGATGCAACAAATATCGAGACAAGGGTTGAACAAGATGGAGCTGACTATGTGATTAATGGACGAAAATGGTGGACCTCGGGAGTCTTAGACCCGCGATGTGAAGTGTTAATCGTGATGGGGAAAACTGATTTCACTGCGGCGAGACACGAACAACAATCGATGATTCTAGTACCAATGAACACACCGGAATAACGGTGCATCGACATTTGCCTGTCTTTGGTTATGACGATGCACCGCATGGACATGGTGAAGTGGAGTTTGTGGACGTCCGAGTACCAAAGGAAAACATTCTACTCGGTGAAGGAAAAGGTTTTGCTATTGCGCAAGGGAGGCTTGGGCCAGGCCGTATTCATCATTGTATGCGCTTAATAGGTTTAGCAGAGAGGTCACTTGCTTATATGTGTAAACGGGTGGAAGAGCGTAATGCATTTGGGCGACCACTTGGAGAACAAGGTGTCGTTCGTGAATGGATTGCTAACTCGAGAATTGAAATTGAACAAGCGCGTTTATTAACATTAAAAGCTGCTCATATGATGGATACGGTTGGTAATAAGGAAGGGAAATCAGAAATTGCAATGATTAAAGTCGTTGCACCTAATATGGCATTAAATGTTATAGATCGAGCAATTCAAGCGTTTGGTGGAGCTGGCGTGAGCGATGATGTTCCCCTTGCCAAGCGTGCACATGCAAGAACCTTACGCTTGGCGGACGGCCAGATGAGGTTCATCGGAGAGCAATCGCAAAGTATGAGTTACAAAAAATAAAGCAAGCGAATCGGGAGGAATCGGTCAGATGAGTATCCACACATTATTTGATCTCACAGGTAAAACAGCGATTGTGACAGGTGGCGGCAGAGGGCTTGGAGAAGCATGGCACAAGCTCTAGCTGAAGCGGGTGCAAACGTTGTTGTTTGTTCACGTAAGGAAGCTGTATGCCAAGAGGTGAAACAACAAATAGAAGCGAACGGTGGGCATGCGATGGCTCTCGCATGTGATGTAACGAATGAAGCGGATGTAGAGCGTGTTGTCGAAGAAGTTCATGACCAATACGGGAAAATTGATATTTTAATTAACAATAGCGGCACATCTTGGGGGGGAATGCCACCAGAAGAAATGCCTGCAGATAAATTTCAAAAGGTCGTTAACGTGAATTTGCTTGGAACATTTTTAATGGCAAAAGCTGTTGGTAAAAAAATGATTGCGGATCGCATCCAAGGCAAAATCATTAACATTGCTTCTGTCGCAGGGTTAAGAGGGTCAGATCCAAATGTGATGCAAGCGATTGGTTATAATGCCAGCAAAGGCGGAGTCATTACTCTAACAAAGGACTTAGCGAAGAGCTGGGGGAAGTATGGAATCACGGTCAATGCGATTGCTCCAGGGTTTATTCCGACGAAAATGACAAAAGATGTGATCGCGCCAGTAGAAAAAGAGATGACTGCTTCTGTCCCGCTTAACCGACTTGGCGAGCCACGGGATATGCAAGGTGCTGCACTTTACTTGGCTTCTGAAGCTTCATCCTATGTGACTGGCCAAACGATCGTTATAGATGGAGGTACAACAGCTTGAGGCTGGCTGGAAAAACAGCGATTATAACAGGTGCTGGCTCTGGAATCGGTAAAGCTTCGGCACTAGCATTCGCAAAAGAAGGAGCAAATGTGATCTGCGCTGACCTAGTGATAGAAAAAGCAGATGAAACAGCCGAAGCAATTAAAGTGTTGGGCGGTAAAACAGAGGCTTTGCTGATTGACGTGACATCTTATGAATCAGTCAAAAAGGCGGTTGCGTTTGCTCTAAAAACGTACGGAGCGTTAGATATCATGTTTAACAATGCAGGTATTGGTACGGACGGATTGCCATTATTGCAAACATCCGTTGAGGCCTATCGAAAAACGGTTTCAGTCAACCAAGACGGCGTGTTTTTTGGCATTAAAGCTTCTGCAGAGGCGATGAAAGAAGCTGGGGGCGTTATCATCAATACCGCTTCAATCTATGCACATATAGCTGATCGCAACCAGTTGGCTTATCATGCTAGCAAAGGAGCGGTTGTATCGATGACAAAAGGAGCGGCACTTGAATTAGCCAAGTACAACATACGTGTTGTTGCTATTGCTCCTGGTTTAATCGAAACGGCTATCGTATCTGAATGGAAAAAAGATCCTGATACATGGTCGAAAATTGAAAAAGCACAAATGCGGCGCAAAGCTGGCCAGCCTGAAGATATTGCAAAACTGGCTTTGTTTTTAGCTAGCGATGAAGCTGCTTTTTTAAATGCTCATGTCTATTATGCCGATGACGGAGCAAGTGCATTTAAACGATAGGAGGTTCATTCATGCAGAAGTGGATGGTAGAACAGTTAGGCGACCCAAAAGAGGCGCTTGTTTTGAGAACGGATGAAGAGAGGCCTGTACGAAAAAAAGGGCAGGTGTTAATCCGTACGGAAGCAGCAGCGCTAAATTTCTTTGATATTTTGTTGTGCCAAGCACTTATCAAGAAAAACCTTCGTTGCCTTTTACGCTGGGAGCAGAAATTGCAGGAACAGTTGCAGAGGTAGGAAGCAATAGTCGATTTCGAGTAAACCAACGGGTAATTGCAAGACCAACTATGCCAGCTGGAGGGTTAGCGGAATGGCATACAGTGGAAGAAGAAAGTGTATTCGAAGTGCCAGATTCAATGTCATTTCCTGAAGCAGCATCCCTTTTTATTACGTATCAAACAGCTTATTACGCGCTGCATCACCGAGCAAATATACAAGAAGGTCAGACATTACTTGTCCATGCAGGAGCCGGCGGAGTTGGTTCAGCGGCGATTCAGCTTGGCAAAGCGGCTGGAGCGTATGTCATTGCCACAGCTGGAGGAGCAGAAAAGACAAAACGATGTAGCGAGCTCGGTGCAGATGCAGTGATTGATTATCGAAACGAAGATTTTGTTTCCCTTGTAAAAGAAGCGACTGGTGGTCGGGGAGCTGATGTGATTTTTGATCCTGTTGGTGGCGATATATTTGATCGATCGCGGAAATGTATTGCTTTTGCAGGGAAGTTACTTGTTATCGGGTTTGCCGGGGGGCACATTTCAGAAGCACCTATGAACCATGCTCTTGTGAAGAATTACTCATTATTGGGTGTTCATTGGGGTTATTATGCAAAACTGCATCCTGAAGGCGTAAAAGAGATTCATAAAAAACTATGTGGGTTGTATGAAAGCGGAGATGTTCGTCCTCTTTTATTTAAGGTGTATAAGATGGAAGAAGCCATTCATGCACTAGATCAACTTAGTGATCGTCAGACATATGGGAAGTTAATCATTGAAATGAATAGACATTAATAAAGTGAAAAGCGGCCGTTTATTTCGACTGTCAGACACAGCTCTTCCATTTAGGTGCTAAGCTCGTTATAATAATAGAAAATTCCTTATTTTCTTTCGAGTGACAGGAAGGGGCAATGTGAATGGCACCGATGCGCTTATTGGACATGACTTCTTACTTTCCTTTGTTGTGGGTAATTACAGACCAATTTGGTCAGATTAAAGAAGAAAGTATAAGTTTTCAGGAATTAAGAGACGGATTAAATCATACCGAAGAGAAAGAGTTAACAAAAAAACTTTGCGTAAACGAAAAGAATGGTGCGTCTGTTTATTTATCAGGGCAACTATTGCGTCATTTCACAATGGGGTATCGAAATGAGGCAAACCTTCAAGCTCACTTGTTTATTGAAGATCCTGATTTTGAAGTAATACAAGCAGAACTTCAAGACCAAAAACAAGCAAATCAAGAATTAAATAGAATCCTAGAACATTCATATGATGGCATATCGATTAATACAGCAGATGGCATTACGATAAAAGTGAATGACTCTGTTGAACGCTTTACAGGAATTCCAAAAGAATATTTTATAGGCAAAAGCGCTGAGAAACTTGTGACAAGAGGTTTCTTACAGGAATCTCTTTATGCGCGAATTATTAAAACGAAGAAGCCAGCAACCGCCTTTCAAGGGGGAAAAAATGGACATCAAATTGTTATGACGGGCTCACCATTATTAAATGATAATGGCGATGTTGACAAGATCATCTACAATATTCGTGATGTGTCGGAGCTATTGCAGTACTATCGCGAATTTGGACAAGAGAGTTTACCAACAGACGTAGTTCATACTTCTGGTCAACAACCGTTACCAGTTCTACAGAGCAGAGCAATGACGGACATCCATGAAATGGTTAATCGAATGAATCAAATCGATGCGACTGTTTTGCTATTAGGTGAAACAGGTGTAGGTAAAGACGTTTTAGCTAAACACATCCATCAATCAAGTCCTCGTCGAAATGGCGAGTTGGTTAAAGTGAATTGCGGTGCAATTCCTGCAGAGTTAATGGAATCCGAACTATTTGGTTATGAGCTGGTGCGTTTTCAGGGGCAAGCCGATATGGCAAGACGGGTATGTTTGAGATGGCGGACGGTGGCATTTTGTTTCTTGATGAAATTGGTGAACTTGCTTTGCCGTTACAAGTGAAACTACTGCAAGTCCTTCAGGATAGAGAGGTTCGTCGAGTTGGTGGGAGTAAGACGAAGCGTGTTGATGTTCGCGTAATAGCAGCAACAAATTGCGATTTGAAAGAAATGGCTGAAAATGGTGAGTTTCGTGAAGACCTTTATTACCGGCTTAATATCCTGCCAATTCGTATTCCGCCGTTACGTGAAAGGCGAGCTGATATTTTACCGCTAGCAGAATATTATATTGATCATTTCAATACCGCATTTGGAATGACAAAAATGTTGTCAAGGCCTTTAAAACATCTGTTATTTTCGAATAGGTGGCCGGGTAATGTAAGAGAGCTGGCTAATTTGATTCAACGAATGATGGTTTTATCAAAAAACGATGAACTTGGATTAGAAGATTTACCGGAAGAATATCGAGATTCGAAGGGATTAGAAAGTGAATCGAACAGTTTATTGCAACTAACCGTTGAACAAGCAGAAAGAAACTTACTTGAAGACGCATTGCAGACGTATAAAACAACATACGAAATTGCAGAGGCTTTGCAATCAAGTCAAGCAACAATTGCCAGAAAAATGAAGAAATATGGACTTGCGAGCACTTCTTAATTGAAGCTGCTTTTTTTTTGTCCATTATTCAGTATTGCATTCAATTAATTAAAATCCTCTCAAAAGTGAATTGAGTTTATATAGAAAACGTGAACGAGTCACCTTTATTCATTTGGCATGGAAATTGCTAATGGGTTAGTAACTCATTCTAAAGAGGGAGTGATCAAATGGCGGTGTTTCATTATGAATCAATTGAATTATCAGAACAAACGTTAATCGAGATGATGATGGAAAGTGTAAAAACGTATAAGGACAATGTTGCAATAACATTTGCTGGTAAGACATTTACGTATGAAACGTTGTTTGACTTGAGTAAGCGTGTTGCCACAGGATTGGCTGAGCAAGGAGTGAACAAAGGGGATCGCATTGGATTAATGCTACCTAATTGTCCCCAATATGTTATTAGCTATTTTGCGACTCTGTATCTTGGAGCAACAGTTGTTCAAATTAATCCACTTTATAAACCTGCAGAACTAGCTCATGTGCTTAAAGACGCGGAAGTGAAAGCGATCATCATGCTTGATCAGTTAGTACCTGTTTATGAAGCAATCAAAATTGAAACACAAGTAATACTTGTAGCCGCTGTTTCTTTTGAAGGCTCCGGGTCATTTGATCTGCTTTTAAACTCAACTCCAATGAAGAAGCCTGAAGAAGTGAATCCAGTCGAAGATGTAGCTGTCATCCAATATACAGGCGGTACAACTGGGCGATCGAAGGGGGCGATGTTGACGCATTACAACCTCGTTTCGAATACATTGCAAACTGCAGCAACTCAAGAAAGCAATCAAGGAGAAGGAAGCGAACGTGTGCTAACCATAATCCCCCTCTTTCATGTGTACGGCATGACAAGTGCAATGAACTTAACGTTATTTCTTGGTGGGAATATGATTCTTCTGCCTCGTTTCGATGTAGAGGAGACCGCTAAGGCAATTGAAATGTACAGACCAACAAGTTTTCCAGGTGTACCGACGATGTATATTGCCTTACTCGATTATTTCCGCAAGCATCACATGGATTTGTCGATGCTAAATGTGTGCACGAGTGGTTCAGCACCGATGCCAGTTGAGGTGATGCGTCAGTTTAATGAATTGACTGGAACAACAATTTTAGAAGGGTTCGGATTATCAGAAGCATCACCTGTTACTCACCGGAATCCACTCCAAGGAAAACAAAAGGCAGGTAGCATCGGGGTGTCACTACCAAATACAGAGTCCAAAATTGTTGATATTGCAACGGGGGAGCAGGAACTTAAAGCAAATGAAGTTGGTGAGTTGATTATTCGAGGCCCGCAAATTATGAAAGGTATTACAACCTCCCACAAGAAACGGCAAATGCTCTTCGAAACGGCTGGCTTTTTACCGGAGATTTAGCGAGAAGAGATGAAGATGGGTACTTTTATATTGTTGGTCGGAAAAAAGAGTTGATTATCGCAAGTGGTTACAATGTTTATCCAATTGAGATTGAAGATGTTTTGTACCGAATGGAAGGGATACAAGAAGCGGCAGTGATTGGTGTACCTGATGAGTATCGAGGTGAAACAGTAAAAGCTTTTATCGTAAAAAAACAAAGAAGTCAATTATCTGAAGCGGATATTGTTGAGCATTGCAAACAGCATCTAGCGGTATTTAAAGTACCAAAGCAAATTACGTTTATTAAAGAATTGCCAAAGACAGCAGTTGGAAAAATTCTAAAACGTGAGCTAATAAGAACGCAAATAAAGAACTAATAAGTCATGTTAAAAATGGTGAGGTGAATAAATGGATATTCTCCTGCAACAACTATTTAATGGGTTAACAATTGGAAGCGTTTACAGTTTGGTTGCTTTAGGTTTAACTCTCGTTTATGGAATCCTGCATATCCCGAACTTTGCACACGGGGCTTTGTATATGCTAGGTGGTTATGTCACCCTCATGACAATGGCAGCTCTTGGCTTGCCATATTTTTTAGCGATGTTTGTTTCCATTTTAATTGTTGGATTTGTTGCCTTATTAATGGAAAGACTTGTGTTTCACCCTCTGCGCCATTCTCCACCAATCCACGATAAAATCGCTGCTATTGGTGTGTTGTTATTTTTAGAAACGTTTGTCCAACTCGTTTGGGGCGCAGAATATCGTGCAATGTCAACGCCTTTTGGTGAAGTCGTGTCTTTTCTTGGAATAACGGTTACCGTACAGCGAATTCTAATCGTCGTAGCTGCGGTTGTTGTAATGGTGCTTTTGCAATTGTTTTTAAAGAAGACGTTGATTGGAGCGGCGATTGTGGCGATGTCACAAAATAGAGAAGGGGCTTTTCTTGTAGGGATTAATGCCAATAAAGTTGCGATGCTCACTTTCTTTATTTCTGGGTCTTTGGCAGCAATTGCAGCATCGATTGCATCGCCAATCAATTTGGTCTTCCCTGGTATGGGGCATCTTGTTATCTTGAAAGCATTTGTCATTATTATTATCGGCGGGATGGGGAGTATTCCCGGTGCAATTATTGGCGGGTACATCCTTGGTTTCTCTGAGAGTCTTGGGGCCACGTTTATTTCAAGTGACTATAGTGATTTAATCGCCTTTGCATTACTAGTCATTATCTTGACGATTCAACCAAAAGGACTTTTTGCAAAGAAGGGGGCAGCGTAACATGTTGAAAAATAATAAGCTGCCGCTTATCTTTTTATTACTCGCTCTCCTCATACCATTGGTGACTGACAATCAATATTATCTGTATATTTTGACGATATCCTTTGTCTGGACAATTGGTGTATATGGAATGAATTTGATTAGCGGATATACAGGGCAACTTTCATTAGCACATGCTGGTTTCTTTGCAATCGGAGCTTATTCGGTAGGACTGCTTACTGTAAAGGTTGGAATGTCTTATTGGCTTGCTTTTATGCTTGCCTTAGTTATTACAACAACAATTGGCTTACTTGTTGGTTTAATTGCTCTCCGTACGAAAGAACATTTTTTTGCCATTTACACATTATGTGTCGGTTACATCATTTATTTAATTATCTACCAATGGGATGAACTGACGGGTGGTGTTCGTGGCTTAATTGGAATTCCAGCACCAGGTGCTATTGGTCCAATTCAATTTGAAAGCAGTCAAGCGCTGTATTATCTTGTGCTTGTATTTCTAGTAGGTACAGTTATTTTTATGAAATGGATAACAGAATCGCTTGTTGGACGCACGTATATAGCGATTCGAAATTCCGAAGAGCTCGCGCAAACGATTGGGATTAACACGATGCGTCAAAAGCTTGTTTCCTTTGTCACCTCTACTTTCTTTGCTGCTCTTGCTGGTGTTTTGTATGCATCAGTTGTGCGATTTATTGGACCAAATATTTCCTATACGATGGTCACATTCGATATGCTCACTTATGCGCTCGTAGGTGGCTTCGGCACGTTGTTTGGTCCAGTTGTGGGTACTCTTCTAATCGTGTTGATGACGCAGTCGCTTCAGTTTATGGAAGAATACCGGATGATTGTTTTTGGTCCGTTGCTTGTGCTGCTGGTCATTTTTTACCCCCGTGGGATTGTAGGTGGGTATGCTGCGTGGAAACAGAAGCGCAAAACAAAACAAATGAATAAAAGCACGACAGGTTCACATAACAAGTCAACTTATGAGGGGGGACCGTAAATGCTGATCGAGACAAAAGGGCTGACCAAAAATTTTGGGGGCTAATAGCGGTCAACGAAGTCGATCTCACAATTGAAAAAGGGAAAATCACAGCAATTATCGGACCAAATGGTGCTGGGAAATCAACTTTATTTAATGTTATTAGTGGTTACTACAGAGCTAGCGAGGGTCAAGTACTATTTGATGGTCAAGACATAACGAAAAATCGGTCGTACCACAACGCAAAGCTTGGTATTGCTCGTACATTTCAAACAACAAATTTATTTGAGCAGTCCACTGTCCTTGACAACGTTATTATCGGTCATCGGTTGCGAACGAAATCGGGTGTTGCTGATGCGGTATTTCGAACCCCTCGTTTAAAGAGAGAAGAAGCGGCTGCTAGAGAGAAAGCCCACGAGATGCTTGCGTTTCTAGATTTAGAAAAAGAAGCAGAACGCCTCGTAGGTGATATTTCTCAGGAGGCAAAAAAACGTACAGCCTTTGCACTTGCACTTGCAACAGATCCCCAAATCGTCTTTCTTGATGAACCAGCCGCGGGTGTTAATCCAGAAGAAACCGTTCAGATTGCAGAATACATTCGTAAAATGGCCGCGAACGGGCTGACTATTTGTTTGATCGAACATAAAATGCAGATGATTATGGTCTAGCTGACCGTATTGCCGTCCTTAATTACGGCAGGAAAATTGCAGAAGGTACTCCAGCAGAGATTCAAAAAAATGAAGCGGTAATTGAAGCCTATCTCGGAGGAGGCAACGTCTATGCTGATGCTGAATGAAGTATCGGTTCGATATGGTATGTATGAAGCGTTATCTAATATCTCCCTCCATGTTGAACAAGGAGAATTAGTTGTTTTGCTCGGAGCAAATGGCGCGGGGAAAAGTACGATTTTTAGGACTATTAGTGGACTCTCTAAACCAGCATCAGGAACGATTACATGGAATGAAAAAGCAATTGGTGGAAAGTCGGCTAGTAAGCTTGTACAGGAAGGCATTGGTCATTGTCCAGAAGGAAGAAAGCTGTTTCCAGCAATGAGTGTTTACGAAAATCTACGTATGGGTGCTTATGCATTGCGGCCGAAGAAACAGCAACTACAAGAATCACTTTCTGAAATTTACTCCCTCTTTCCGATACTAGAAGAAAAGAAAGATGCTCAGGCAGGTTCATTAAGTGGCGGTCAACAACAGATGCTCGCAATTGGGCGGGCGATGATGTCAAAACCAAAGCTCGTTCTTTTTGATGAACCTTCAATTGGTCTCGCTCCCCTTATTGTCGAACAAGTTTTTGAAGTGATCCGGAAAATCAATCAGCAAGGCACAACGGTATTACTAGCAGAACAAAATGCAAATGCAGCCCTTCGAATCGCCGATCGTGGTTATGTGATTGAGAATGGTCGCATGGTAGTTGAAGGCACACGAGAAGAGTTGCTTGCAAATGAAGCTGTTAAAAAAGCGTATATTGGCGCATAAGCCAAAAGGAGGAGCTTAGACATGAAGAGAATGCTTTTTACTATTGTTGGTGCTATTGGTTTGCTTGTTGGATGTAACGCAGATGACACGATTGTTGGGGGAGACAATGAAGAACAAGGTGAAGCGATTGAAAAAGCGGTCGGAACTGAAGTAATCAATCTTGGTTTTAGCGGGCCGTTATCTGGGGCAGCTGCATTCTATGGACAAAATGCCGCTAGTGGGTTGACGATGGCGATTAACGAAATTAATGAAGCTGGCGGATTTGAAGTAGATGGACAGAGGTATTCGTTTAATTTAGTCACTCTAGATGACCAATATTTGCCTAATGAAACTGGAGCGAATGCCCGTAGGCTCGTTCAAGAGTATGATACGCCAATTGTTTATGTTCCTCATAGCGGAGGGATTTTCGCAACACAAGTATTTAATGAACAAGAGGATTTTATAATCGGCGCTTACTCGAGTGAACCCGATATTACTGCACAAGGAAATGAGTTGACATTACGGATTCCACCAACGTACGACAAATATGTCGGACCATTTTCTAAATACCAACTCGAAAGGTTTGGACCGAGATTATCGATGCTTCCGACCAATACGCAATATGGGCTTGATTGGGCAGAAGAACTTGCCCCTGTTTGGGAAGGTCTCGGTGGAGAAGTTGTTTATGAGGGCACTGTCGATTACAGCAAAGATACAGACTTTTTTACATTAGTGACGAATGCGTTGCGCGATGATCCAGATGTCATGTTTGTAGGTGGAGCTTCTGAACCAACGTCTCAAGTGATGCAGCAAGCACGTGAACTCGGGTTTGAAGGAGGGTTTCTCGTAATGGATCAGGCGAAGCTCGATGAGATGGAACTAGTGCTTGGTGATCAAGCAGACGTGATTGAGGCTCTGTGGGCGTAACGCCATTAAGTGCAGACGTTCATGATGGCAATGAAGCTTTTGTTAACGATTATCTTGAGGAACATGACCGAAATCCCGGTTCAGAAGCGGGCTATCACTACTTATCTGTTTATATGTTAGCAGAAGCGATGAAAGCGGCCGGTACTGTTGATGACACAGCAGGCATTCGAGCGAATCTAAATGAGGGGTTAAATAATATACCAGAGGATAAGTTAATTTATCCACTAACAGAAGTATCCGATGATGGTGGACTTGGAACGGAACTGCGAATGGCAGTAGTGGAAGACGGAGAAATCAAAGTGGTGGAAATGAATGAATGAGAAGCATCCTGTTTTTGAGAAAAAGCAAAGTCCTTTCTTCGAACTGCTAGGCTTTGAAAATCGAGTTGATGATCGAGGGAACGTTTATATTGAACTAGAAGTAAAAGAAGAACATTTAAATATACAAGGGTTGTTGCATGGGGGTGTGCATGCAGCGATGATTGATAATATTTTGGGAACAACTTTGTTTCAAGCGACTGAAACTCCAAGCGTCACAACATCGCTCCATATTCACTACTTTACTCCTTTTAATGAAGGTAAATTAACTGCCAGAGCCAAGATTCAGAATCTCACGTATAAATCAGCAATGGTTGAAGCGAGCATTTATACGGAGGAAGGGACGGTCGTAGCAAAAGGGAGCGGGACTTTTAAATTAATGAGGAAGGCAGGGAAGGACATATGAAAGAAGTTGTCATCGTATCAGCAGTTCGAACAGCGATTGCAAAAAAAGGAGGGGCTCTTTCAGGTCTTGACCACACAAGTTATGGGGGCGAAGTTATAAAGGAAGCGGTGCGCCGAGCAGAGATTGATGGCTTCGAAGTAGGGGATGTAATATTCGGCAACTGTTTAAGCGGGGGAGGGAATGCTGCACGTTTTTCGTTACTTGCAGCAGGTTTGCCAACCAGTGTTCCTGGGTTAACGATTGATCGACAGTGTGGCTCAGGCATTAATAGTGTCGCCCTTGCCGCGGAACAGATTCAAAGTGGACGGAGTACGGTTGTTATTGCCGGTGGGACAGAGAGTATGTCATGCGCGCCGCATCTACTTCGTCCGGCCACACGAGCGTTTGATCGGAGCCCCCCTCAATTTATGCAAGCACGATTAGCACCTGAGACGATTGGCAATCCACCAATGGGGATTACGGCAGAGAATCTAGCTGAAAAGTATCAGATCTCCAGACAAGAGCAAGATGAGTTTGCTGCTCGAAGTCAGGAAAGAATGGAACAAGCGATAAAGGATGGCGCTTTTGATAGCCAGATTGTGCCTATTACAGTAAAAACAAAAAAAGGCAACCAATTATTTGAAAAAGATGAACATCCTCGTGCTGGGATAACAACAGAAATTCTCAGCAATTTGCCACCGGCATTTAAAGAAGGGGGAACCGTGACTGCGGGAAATTCATCAGGTGTGAATGATGGGGCGTCGGCTCTTGTCATGATGTCAAAAGATGAAGCAGAGCGCCGTGGACTTACTCCTTTAGCTCGTATTGTTGATTGGGCAGTAGCGGGGGTTGACCCAACAATTATGGGAATTGGGCCTGTTCCAGCCGTAAAACAGCTACTAAAACGGACTGGAGTCACACTTGGATCAATTGATTTAATTGAATGTAACGAGGCGTTTGCTGCACAAACATTAGCTGTTGATCGAGAACTAAAATTTGACCATGACAAATTGAACGTAACTGGAGGAGCGATTGCCATGGGCATCCGATTGCTGCAACTGGGGCGATGCTCGTGACAAAGCTTTGTTATGAGCTAGAAAGACAAGGAAAACGTAGAGGACTTGTGACGGCTTGTATTGGTGGCGGTCAAGGGATTGCCTTACTGATTGAACGAACACATTCATAAAAGGATAGGGGAGAAAAAAGATGGAACTGCGTTTAAATGAAGAGCAACGAATGGTGCAAGCAACAATTAGGAAATTTGTCGAAAAAGAGTTAATCCCGTTAGAAAATCAAGTATTACGGAATGAACTACAAGGAAAACCAAGCTTATCTGCCGAAAAGATAAAAGAGCTTCAGAAAAAAGCAAAAGATGCAGGGTTCTGGGGGATAAACACACCAACTGAATACGGTGGGGCTGATCTTGGTCAACTGATGATGGCCCTTGTCATGATTGAAGCATCCAAGACGTTTGTGCCGTTTCAATTTGGTGGTTCAGCCGATAACATCCTTTACCGTGGCAACGACGAACAAAAGAAACGCTATTTAGTGCCTACAATTAACGGTGACAAAAAATCGTGTTTTGCGATGACAGAACCAGGTGCTGGATCTGATACGCGTAATATTAAAATGACAGCGTTTAAAGACGGGGATGAATGGGTCTTAAATGGTGAAAAAACATTTATTACTGGCGGAAACGAAGCCGACTTTGTTATGGCGATTGCAATTACAGACAAAGAGATGTATACGAAAACAGGGAGAGAAGGCGTCACATGTTTTATCGTTGATCGCGATATGGGGTGGACTTCGGAATACATTCATACGATGGGTGAATGGGGACCTGCATCACTCTTTTTTGACAATGTTAGAGTCCCGGAAGAAAACATTCTAGGAAAATTACATCAAGGCTATGATTTAGGACTTGAATGGATTGGGTTTGCTCGTTGGCAAGTTGGGGCAAGAGCGGTTGGTGGTTCCGAGCGTTTATTAAATATGGCAATTGACTATGCAAAAGAACGGTACACTTTTGGAAAGCCAATTTCTGAGCGCCAAGCTATCCAATGGCAGATTGCTGATTCAGCTGTTGAGCTAGAAGCGATGCGCTGGCTCGTCTTAAATGCTGCTTATACCTTGACCAAGGCGAAGATAATCGTCATCTTGCCTCAATTGCGAAATTATTTGGAGCAACGAAAGCGAATGACATTATTGATCGTGTTTTGCAAATTCATGGGGGTATGGATATACGCGTGAATTACCGATCGAGCGGTGGTATCGAGAAGCGCGTTTATGGCGCATTTATGACGGAACGGATGAAATTCAACGTCTCATTATTAGCCGAAATTTATTAAAAGGTCATGTGAAACTCGGACAATTTATGTAGAAAAGGAGCGAATGAAACGATGGGTGTATTTACAGGAAGAAGTGTTTTTATTACAGGAGGAAGTCGTGGAATTGGACGAGGAATTGCGAAACGATTGGCAGATGACGGAGCTAAAGTGGCCATTATTGATGTAAACGAAGAGGCGCTCCAAGAAGCGAAAGCCTATTTCTTGGAGAATAATCAAGAAATATTGGCGATCGCAGCTGATGTAACGGATCGTGCGCAGGTCGAAGCGGCGATGAAAGAAGCGCATGATGCGTTTGGATCGATTGATGTGCTTGTTAACAATGCAGGTGTGATTCGCGATAATATGTTGTTTAAAAATGGACGATACTGACTGGGAAACCGTCATGAATGTTCATTTAAAAGGGGCATTTGTCGCTTCACAAACAGCTCAAGGATATATGGTAAAGCAAAGTACGGACGAATTATTAATATTTCATCTACTCAGCGCTGGGAAATCGAGGGCAAGCCAACTATGCGACAGCAAAAGCTGGTTTACAAGGGTTTACAAAAACGCTTGCGATTGAATTGGGTAAATTCGGTATTACGGTGAATGCGGTCGCACCTGGCTTCATTGAAACCGATATGACAAAAGCAACCGCGGCCAGAATTGGAATCCCTTTTGAAGACCTTGTTGAAGGAAGTGTAGCGCTTATCCCAGTTGCTCGTAGTGGTAAACCAGAAGACATTGCCAATGCGGTCGCATTCTTCGCTGATGAGCGGTCATCATTTGTAAGTGGGCAAGTGATGTATGTTGCAGGAGGACCAAAAGCATAAAAAGGGAGGTAAGCTCAATGTTTAAACAGTTGATTGGTACAAAGTCACAAGCAACAAAAAACATCGTTGAGCGAGGTGCAGTAAGAGCTTTTGCTCAGTCTATAGACGATGCTCATCCTCTTTACGTAGATGAAGCATACGGTGAAGCATCTCGTTATGGGCGGAATATCGCACCTCCAACATTTCCACGTGTATTTGACTATGGAGAAATGTCTGAATTGAAGCTACCTGATAAAGGCTTGATTCATGGGGAACAGACGTATGAATATGTTCGACCGCTTCTCGTAGGTGAAACAGTCAGTTGTTATTCTGAGGTAGCTGATTATGTGGAGAAAAAGGGGAAAAGTGGAACGATGGGATTACTGTCTGTTAAAAGTGTGGGACTTGATGAAAAAGGAGAGCAACTCTTCTCTTCTAAACAAGTGATTATTTTAACAGAAACGGTTAGGAGGGCGATGTCGGTATGACACTTGCTTTAATTGAGCACGGTGATGAATTAAAGTCGATTAAGCTTTCTCCTGTTACTAGGCTTGACTTAATAAAATATGCAGGGGCATCAGGTGATTACAATCCAATCCATACGATTGATGAAGAAGCAACAAAAGCGGGGTTACCGGGGATTATCGCCCACGGTATGTGGACAATGGGCAATTTGACGAAATTATTTACCCCTTATCTGGAAGAAGGATTTGTCGCGGCCTATCAAATTCGTTTCAGGGGAATGGTCTTTTTAGGGGATGTTGTCACGCTCCAAGCAAACGTACAAAGCCGTACAGACAAGGAGATAATCTTCGCGATTAAAGCAGTCAAGCAAACGGGTGAATCCGCGCTTGAAGGAGAAGCAACTTATATGTTTTATGAATAAATTACAAACCACGATCTCTTTAATGATCGTGGCTTGTTTATGCTCATTCGTATATGAAAGAGAGATGATATGATGTTATGCGCTTTGTGGCATTTTAGCCTTTTTTGAAAAAGGCTTGCGGCGTCGCAGCCATATCATCGGGAGGAACCCAACAACAATGAGTAGAAAACCACAAAGAATGAAGACTGCTTGTATTCCTACCGCATGGATAAGTGCTGCTCCAAGTAAAGGGGCTAGAAAAACGGAAAAACTCGTTAGTGTTTGGAATATTCCAGCTACTGTACTTACATCGCATGGTTTGGGAATCGTTTGAATAACGAAATTGGAAACAACCATCGCAATACCGGTTCCAATCCCACCTATAAACCCAAATAGAAGTGGTAAAAAAAGAGGAAAGTTGATTTGAAGAAGACCAATTCCACTAAATGAAATACCGATAAAAAGCAGAGCAAGGCTAAGCCATAAACCAATTCGCTTTAATTCACCAAGTCGATTGAGGATCATCATTACTGTGATTGCGCCGGCACCAATAGAAGAAATAATCCAGCCAACGATTTGTGGCTTTGCTGGAGCAAGCTCGCGAAATAGTACAGCGAATTGAGAGTCAACAAGTTGGATAATGGAAATACCAAGTAAAGATAAGCTTATGGTTAGTGCAAGGACTTGAGTCGTAAAGACAGATTTCCAACCAGTACGCCACTGTTCAAAGAAAGAAGGCTGGTCCGAGTCAGTAGATTGGAAGTCTTCTTTTAAAGTTGCGTTATTCAGGCGAAACATTGATAGAAGCAAGCAAGCAGAGATAAAAAATGCACATGCATTTATAAGCAGCAGAGATTGTGGATTCATAAATGTGAGTAGAGCACCACCAACAAGTGGGGCAAAGATTTTTGCCGCTTGGTTTATGCCTCCATTCCACGTCACTGCTTTTAATCGAAGTTTGTCAGGAACAAGTTGGCGAATCAAACTTTGTTGTGCGGGAAAGTGAATGACGTTAACCGTCCCTCGCAGCGTCAGGATAAGAAGTGCAACAATAGGTGTTGAAGCAAAGAATAAAGCTAGAGTCAGTAAAACAGTGCAAAAATCTGCGATAGCCATTAATTTGATTTTATTTGTGCGCTCGGCGATAACGCCTGCAAATTGGCTAAGTATCGCTTGTGGAGCTGCGTATGCAACAGGTATCAGCGCAATTAGAAATGGATCGGCATTCCAGATGTATCCAAATACAATCATAATGGCAACCATGTCAAACCATTGCCCAATAATTGAAATACTATAGGAGGCAAAAAGCTTTGGGAAGCCAGAGACTTCCCATATAGAGTTTGGGCTTTCTGTTTTTTGCGGGATCTGTTTCGATAAGTGGTATGCACTCGCTTCTTCACGTAGCTGTTTGATCCGCTCTTTCGCATATTCGAGTTGATTATGACTCATAGAGTTTTCCTTTCTTAAAGAGAAAGTTCACCAATATTATGAAGTTCAAGAGTATCTTCTTGTATTGATGTATTTACAATGAGCCCGTCATACGTTTGAACCAATGATTGAACAGCCGCTTTAACCATATCGTTAGGAACATGAAGTTCCCCAATAATTATAATTACTGATCGTTTAGCAACTAAATCATCCATTACATCTGGAAGAACTAGTTTTTCATGGACGACTATCGTTGTCCCGAGATCTAATGCAGTTATGTCTTCAACTGACCACTTCTCATTTTTAACGTATCTAATCGCTTCTGTGTATACATAGACTTCCGTTTCAATTTGGTTAAGTGTTTCATAAACAAGGTCTTCAATCTCTTCATGACAAATGATATACGATGTAGAGTGGATCGATTGAAACGCAGCACTAAATTGTTCACGGCTAATCTCTTTTTCGAAAATAATCGGCTTATTTGTATAGATAAACTGATTTTTAAATTTGCGTATGGAGCGGTTGCTTAACTGTAAGCTAGAGCGATACGGCATAAAACCTTCTGGTATTACTTCGATTTTTCCATTAACAGTGGCTTTTGCAGAAAAAGTGGTTTCTTGTTCTTGACACAATAAAGCTTTACCATTCACATCTATTCGCTCAACTTTTGAATGAAATAGTGCCAGGTCAAGGTCTTGAGCAAGTGTGATCAATCCATTTATAAGAATGGGAGCCTGATCGGTTATTGAATTTAGGAATTGATTCGTTAATTCGAACTTTCCGTTCTTCATGATAGCTCAACGCCTTCATAGGTGAGTGTCAATCCACTGTTACTTTTCACGATCGTCTGAACAGCATTCTTTAATTGAGTAGGAGTATAAATAACACCGTTAACAATAAGTGAACATCCAGTTGTCTTTAATTCTGTTTCCGTTACATTTGGTGTGACAATGACCACTCCATTTACAAAGAGGGTTGTTTGTTCTTCAATGAGACGAAGATACGTAGAATCAATTGTTAAGACACCATTTGTTATTTTGACGTCGCCCTCTAGGCTAACGGTTTGGCCGATATTTCCAATTGATAGTTTTGAAAGAAGGGGTGCTGTCTGTTGATTGTATAAAACGAGACCGACATTCCTAATATACTCATACTCCGCAATGCTTTCTGGTGTTGCTTTTAATAAATTTAACGTCCCAACATTTCCAATTCGTTGACCCATTTTTGGTCCTCCTTAAAATTGTTCTCGTAGTTTTTGAATCGCTTGTGCGAGTTGGTAACGGACGGTCGAAGCTGGCAGGTTTAGTTCTGCACCAATCTCATTACTTGAAAGACCAACCCAATACCGTTTAAAGACAATTTCTCTTTGTTTTGTAGGCAGTGCTTGTAATAACTCTGTTGTTTCGAACGCTGAAAAGCCAGATGCAATGAAGACAGGTTCATCAAAATCCGATAACGATGATTCACGTTTTTGTTTTCTTCTTGCATCAATTAAGGCATTTTTCATTACACGGTACAACCAAGCTTTTTGCTTATAGTAAGGCCATGTAGAAAGCTCTTTTACGTGTAGTGCTTTTTCCCATGCATCTTGCATTAGATCAAATGCTTCCTGTTCATGCCTAGCAATGGAACAGGCAAAGCGTAGTAGGTCTTTATGAATATCGTCGTATGTTCCTTTCACGCAAATCACCTGTCCCACTTTTAATTTTACTTGGTTCATAGAGATAACGTTTCAACAAGGAAAACTGTTGGAATAAAAAAATCTTTTTTTATAAACGATTGTTTATTTGTGTTTTTAGCTTAATGAAAAAGAAGCATAAAAGCGATGGGATTAATAAAAAAACTTAGCGTATTTATTCTGAAGTTTTGTGAAAATGAAACCGTCGACAATGATAAGTGAATAGATGATGCTTTTTTCGCTTTGTTCTCGCTCCCGGCATACACTTCGTTTTCCGCGGGCGACGAATGAGGCGAACATCATAGCTGCGTGTTTCCTCTTCGTCTTTTCTCTAGTAGGAGTCTACGTGGATGCCGTCTTCTAGTTCCTGAGTATTTCAATCCAATATAAGATGAAAATAGACGTTAAGCATCTCCAACTTCAATTAACCCGAAAATGCCTCTGAGATTTTATCTCAGAGGCATTTTGTCTACGGTTTGACCTAGCATGTCTATGCTAGGTCATTCTCTCTTTATTAAACTTGCTCCACGGCAGTTGCATGAATAATCGCAACGTCGTATTTTTCTTGTTTATTTTTTTCGCTAAATAGTTTCCAATTTGGAGAAAGCATTTGTTGGAATACGTGTAACTGATTTTCTGATAACGTCAGGCCGTTAAAACGAGTTTCAGACATATGATAATCAACACCGTCTTCAAAGCCAAACTTTAATCCAAGCAATCGTTTAATTCCGAAGTTAGAGACAAACTTGATTGTGTATCCAGTTTCGACCGCTTCTAAAAGTGTTTTAGGTATTTTTTGAGCTGTTTGAATGAGATCGGAGTAATTAAACGTTTGGTCAAATGCATTTAAGGCATTTGCATCTTCGTTTTTAATATGTTGAATCAAGGTTTGCTTCGACATACCTTTTGCGAGCAATGTTTCAACCATAAATGCTTCCCATTGTGACAATGCTGGTCGTGCCATCTAATCTCTCCTTTTAATCATTTGATAATTTAATGTCATTTACATAATAAAGTTCATCAAGACGAGGTGTATAATCGAGTCGGTCATTTACGCCGTACCGTCCTTGAAGCTGGAATAAGTATACCGCACCACGTTCTTCAGCGAGAATTTGCTGAACTTCTTGATATTGAGCTTCTCGCTCATTTTCATCCATATTGTAAGCTGCGTCTTCGAGTAAAGCATCTATTTCAGGGTTTGTATATGGAGCGACACCGTCTTCTAAAAAGAATTCTAAGACGCTTGCATCAAACATATCGTTCCCCCAACCGACAAAAATGCTTTCTGCTAACTCACCGCTAAATAATTGGTTGGCAAATCGACTTTGTTCAATTAGTTCGATGTTTGCCGTTATCCCTACATCTGCCAACATGCCACCAACAACTTCAGCCATTTCCGTGTAATAATTATTTACGGACAAATCAACTGTGACACCGTCTTCGTAACCTGCATCTGCAAGAATTTCTTTTGCTCGTTCTGGATCGTATTCATACGTGTCATACAGCGATTCATCTGCTCCGAAGTTCCCTGGTGTTATGTGAGTTCTAGTTGCAGTCGCACTACCATTAAGAATTTCATCAATGATCACTTGATTGTCAATTGCAAGGTCAATCGCTTCCCTTACAGCAGGGTCAGCAGTGTTCGTTCCATCCTCGTTAGACATCCACAATTGAATGACCCTTTGAATGGGTTCTAATGCAACATGTGTCCCGTCATTGTTATCAATACGTTCCATATCGGCTGTTGGAATGTTAAAGGCAATATCAACACCTTCTGTTAGCAACTCTGATACACGCGTTGAATCTTCAGGGACGACACTGAAACGAACATTTTCCCAGTTTGGAGCACCTTCAAAATAATCGTCATACTTAACAAGGTTGACTGCTTCATCTTGTTGCCAACTCTCATATTGAAATGGTCCTGTCCCAATTGGTGATTGGAAAAACGCTTCTGCGCCAATTTCTTCAAAGTGATCTTGTGGCAAAATACTAGCAGCTGGAATTGATAAACGGCTTATTAACTGTGGATCAGGTTCATTTGTTGTAATACGAACGGTATAATCGTCCACGACCTCAACGGATCCAATTTGACTAAATGTAGAATGTTGCTGTAACGAAGTATCATCAGCAACTCGTTCTAATGAAAATTTAATATCTTTTGCAGTGAATGGGTCACCATTATGGAAAGTAACGTCATTACGTAAATGGAATTCTAAAGTTGTGTCATCAACCTCGTCCCAACTTACTGCCAAATCGGGGACAATGTCTCCTGTCTCATCTCGTTGAACTAACTTACTATAAACATTAACTAATACAGCGGAAGTTGTAATAACACTATTGTTGTGCGGGTCAAATGTTGTGATATCTGCCGGGTTAGCAATCGTTAATTGTTCATAATCATTATTGGAACCATCTGTTTCTGATCCATTTGTATCTGGGTCATTAAAGCCACAAGCAGATAATGTCAGTGCTGCAATCAAAGTGCTCGTTGATAGAATTTTTTTCATGGTAGTTAACCTCCAGTTGAATTGTCTTATCGATCCCGTGGATGTGCGGGAGGGACAGCTTTTAGTAAAGATTTTGTATATGCGTGCGTTGGGTTGTTGAAAATCTCATTTGTTGGTCCAATCTCAACGATTTGTCCTTGTTTCATAATGGCTACTCGGTCGCTTATATGTTTTACAACTGGTAAGCCATGAGCGATAAACAGATACGACAAACCATGTATGTTCTGCAGATGTTTAAGCAAGTTTAATATTTGTGCTTGAATCGAAACATCTAAAGCAGAGACAGCTTCATCGCAAATAATCAGATCAGGTTTTAAGGCAATAGCTCTGGCAATACTGAGCCTTTGACGTTGTCCGCCACTGAATTCATGTGGATAACGGTTAAGGTGTTGCGAGTCAAGGCCAACTTCTTTTAGTAAGTTAAGGGCCTCATTATCTCGGTCTTTTTTGTTTAAGTTTCTATGAATCGTAAGAGGTTCTGTCACAATCTCTTTTGCTTTCATCCGTGGATTAAGTGATGCATAGGGATCTTGAAAGATTGCTTGCATTTTACTTTTGTTCTCTTTTTGCAATGACTTTGGTTGAGTAGCCAAGTCGGCCCCAAGAAAATGGATTGTGCCCTCTGTTGGTGGCAACAATTGCAAAATCATTTTAGCGATTGTTGACTTGCCAGAGCCTGATTCCCCAACAATTCCAAGTGTTTCTCCTTCAAAGACCTGAAACTAACGTTATCAACCGCTTTAAGCATTTGCTTGCTTTTCTTTTCTAATGGGAAGGTTTTGCTCAAATTATTTACTTCAAGGAGTGGCTCTCTTTTATAAGTCATTGAACCTTCTCCTCTCCAGGATGGATACAGCGTGCGTAATGGTCATCCATTTTTTCTTCTAACAAGGGAATTTCTGTTGTGCATGCTTTTGTTGCCCTAGGCAACGAGGATGAAAAGAACATCCAGTAGGAAGACGTGCTAGGTTAGGTGCATTTCCAGAAATCGCTGTCAGAGACTTAGAATCGGTTTCTAATGTCGGCATGGCCTTCATTAAACCGATTGTATATGGGTGTTGCGGTTGATTAAACAGGTTAAAAACAGTCGCTTGTTCAATGATTCTACCGGCGTACATAACAAGGACGCGATCAGCAATGCCCGCAACAACGCTTAAGTCATGAGTGATAAACACAACTCCTGTTCCATTTTGTTCATTTAATTTTTTGATGAGTGAAAGGATTTGCGCTTGAGTGGTTACATCGAGCGCAGTTGTTGGTTCATCAGCAATTAATAATTTTGGATCACAAGCAAGTGCAATTGCAATCATGACTCGTTGGCGCATTCCACCAGATAACTGATGAGGGAACCGTGATGCTGTTTCTTTGGGGTTTGGGATATCGACTTGTTCTAAAAGAGAAATCGTTTTTTGATTCACTTGATCTTTTTTCCAATTAGGCTTATGAATTTTAAGGACTTCAGCAATTTGTGAACGAATGCGCAGCATCGGGTTTAATGATGACATCGGTTCCTGGAAGATCATCGACATTTCATTCCCGCGTAAAGCGCGTCTTTGTTTTCCAGTTAAAGTAAGTAAATCGCTATGTCCATAATAGACAGAGCCACTTGTTAAAGCATTTTTCTTTAACAGTCCCATGATTGATAAGGAGGTGACACTTTTTCCACTGCCTGATTCACCAACGATAGCGACGATTTCGCCCGGAAAAACATCAAAGGAGATATCATTGACGACAGTTGTTTTCTGTTTCCCTGTTTGGAACGCAGTCGACAAATGACGAACAGAAAGCAAGGGGTTATGATTCATTCTCTACACCACCTTTTTTTAAGCGAGGGTCTAAAAAGTCCCGTAGCCAGTCACCTAAAAAGGTAATTGATAAGACTGTGACGGTAATTGCAATACCTGGGAAAGTCGCAATCCACCAGCTTGTTGCAATGTAGTTTCGTCCGTCATTGAGCATACTCCCCCACGTAATGTCTGGTGGTTGGACACCAAAGCCAAGAAAGCTCAAAGATGATTCAGTTAAGATTGCAGTACCAACACCAATTGTAGCTATGACGGTGAAGGAAGACAGAACATTTGGCAAAACATGTTTACGAATAATGTAGAGATGATTTGCTCCAAGTGTTTGTGCTGACTGCACATATTCCCGTTCTTTTACACTAAGTACGTCTCCTCGGACAACTCGTGTGTATTGAACCCAACTAGTTAGTCCAATAACTAAAATTAAGGTTGCGATGTTTGCCTCAAGTACAACCATGGCTACAAGCACAAGCAAGAGCGTGGGGATCGCAAGCATTGCATCAACAATTCGCATAACAAGTGCATCAAACCAACCACCAAAATAACCAGAGGCAAGTCCGAAAGCTAGTCCAATCACGCCAGAGACTAGAACGGAAATGATGCCGACAAGTAAGGAGACACGAGCACCATAAATAAGCCTGCTTAAAACATCTCTTCCAAGATGGTCTGTCCCGAGCCAATGCATACTTGAACCATTCTCCAACCATGAGGGAGGAATTAGGCGTTGTGTTGCATCAATTTGGAATGGGTCATGCGGAACAATCCATGGCGCGAAAAGAGCGAGTAACGCTATAACCGTTACAGTTACTAGGCCAGTCAAGCCTAGAGGCGATACGTTTGGCAGAAAGCGGTTGCGAATCGTTTGGTTTCGTTTCGTAATAGCATCCATTTAAGTCGCTCCTAGTTATATTTGATTCGCGGGTCTAGCACCCGATAAAGAAGATCAGTTATTAAGTTCACCGTAATAGTAATAAGTGCGATAACAAACACGATTGCTTGCACCACTGCCATATCGCTATTTTCCATTGCTGTTAGCAATAATCGACCAATACCTGGCCAAGAAAACACAGTTTCAACGACAATTGCACCACCAATTAACTGGGGAAACTGTAGTCCGATAATGGTGACAACGGGAATAAGCGCATTTAAAAACACATGTTTTCCAATCACAATATGCTCTTTCTGTCCTTTACTCCGAGCAGTTTGCACATACTCCTGTTCAATAACTTCAAGAATACTGGCCCGAGTAAGACGAGTCATCTCTGCAGCTAAGGCAATTCCTAATGTAAAAGCAGGAAGGACAAAGTGCAGCGGAGAAGCAGCTCCTGAAACAGGGAAAATCGGAATGACTACAGCAAAGAAGAGAATGAGCATAATGCCAATCCAAAAGTTAGGCATTGCTTTACCGACAATGGACACTCCTGAAATAAGAAAATCAAGAAATGTATTACGCTTAAGTGCTGCAAAAATGCCGAGTGGAATTGAGATTACAATCGCAATGACCATGGCGACAAGTGACAGTGTTAAAGTAGCTGAAAGCCTGCTCATGACAAGGTCACTTGCTGGTTGTTGGTATTGTAAAGACATTCCAAAGTCTCCGCGTACTAGGTCTGTTAAAAAATTATATATTGGATAAGGAATGGTTCATTTAATCCGAGAGAGTCACGCAGCATTTCTCGATCAGCAGCAGTTGCATTTTCTGGTAGCATCATTGATGCAGGGTCGCCAGCTACATAAACAAGACAAAAAATGATAAAAGTTAAAATCAACAAGCTCGGTACGACTTGTAGCAACACTTTTTTTAGGATGCCCACTACAGTCACCTCTCTTTCTTACGTATTAGCATGTAAATTGCCCTGTAACCCAAAGAATTCAAATTCTACTAGTTCGGCTGCCATTCGATCTGGTTCCTTTCCACAAAAGGGAGCGGTATTGCTAAACAACCATCGCTCTAACATGCCAAATACGAGGCTTACAAGCATGGCGGCTCGATCTTTGCTCATATAATGAGTAGGCAACATATGTAATTCTTGAGCTCTTGCAATATTTTTTTCAAATGCATATTCAATAGAAACAAATGTTTTTGCAATATGTGCAAGAATCTTCTTATCTGTATCTTGTCCTGTTTTAAACAACAATTGCATGTATTCAGCGTTTCTTTTTGCGAAAGCGAACAAGTTCGTCATTAACAGAGTTGAAGAGGCGATCATATCTTCTAATTGACCAACCTTTTCTCGATAGCCTGAATGTATGACTTGAAGCAATTGTTTTTCGCCTTTCTCTAGAATACATAGGACGATTTCTTCTTTATTTTTAAAATGCCAATAAAAGGTGCCTTGCGCGACACCTGCTTTTTGAACGATGTCAGATATTTTCGTTTTGTGGTATCCCCCTTGGGCAAATAAAGGCAAGGCTGCATCCATAAGATGACGTCGATTTTCGGAAGTAGTCATAAAAGCTCCTTTACAATGTTGATTGACTCGTCAGTCAATTATCCAATAATCCTAATATATTTACTCGGGTTTAGTAAGTCAAGCATTTTGTTTTTGTAAATCAGTGTTTGATTAATACGGGATAACAAGAGGAGAAAAGTAACTTACTATCGTATTAAGAGAAAAAGGGGGGAAGGCATGGAAAGATATGATGCAATTATAATTGGAGCTGGACTTGCGGGGTTAGTTGCTACTGTAGAAATAGCGGAAGCAGGTAAACGTGTTTTGCTGCTTGACCAGGAACCGGAGGCATCCCTAGGTGGACAAGCCTGGTGGTCGTTTGGTGGTTTGTTTCTAGTGGACTCACCAGAACAAAGACGATTAGGGTTCGTGACTCAAAAGAGCTTGCATGGCAGGATTGGATAGTTCTGCAGGTTTTGATCGTTTAGAGGGAGCGGATGGTGAAGATCGCTATGGATATGAGTGGGCAAAAGCTTATGTTCATTTCGCTGCAAGTGAAAAAAGACAGTGGCTTAGAAGTTTAGGAATTCGTTTCTTTCCAGTGGTTGGTTGGGCAGAAAGGGGAGGTTCTCTCGCACATGGTCATGGAAATTCGGTTCCTCGATTTCATATTGTATGGGGAACTGGACCGGCAATTCTTGCACCTTTTATAAAGAAGATGAGATCTTTTCAAGAATCTGGCACTGTGGTTTATCGACCCAGGCATCGGGTTGATCATCTCATTATGGGTGATAATCATGTGGCTGGGGTAGAAGGCTCATTCTTGCTGAAAGTTCAGCTGCGCGAGGTGAAGCAAGCAATCGGGATGAACAGGAGCCGTTTCAATACGAAGCAGACAATGTTTTGATAGCAAGCGGAGGAATTGGTGCTAATATGGAGTTGATTCAAAAGAATTGGCCATCTCGTCTTGGACCACCACCTGATAAAATGATTTCCGGCGTTCCGGCCATGTGGATGGGAGAATGCTTGAGATTGCTGAAGCATCTGGAGCTAGGCTAGTTAATCGTGATCGAATGTGGCATTATACGGAAGGAATTCAAAACTGGAATCCAGTCTGGGAGAATCATGGAATTCGTATATTACCTGGTCCATCTTCTATTTGGTTAAATGCAAAAGGTGAGCGCTTTCGTGCTCCTGATATGCCCGGTTTTGATACGTTATCTACATTAAGAGCGATCCAAAAAACAGGTTTTAGCCACTCGTGGTTTATTCTTACGGAGAAAATTATTGAAAAGGAATTTGCTTTATCTGGATCAGAACAAAATCCCGATTTAACAGGAAAAAGCGTCAAACAAGTGGCTAAGCGTTTGTTGCCAGGCGCACCTGCACCAGTGCAAGCGTTTATAAATCATGGCAAAGACTTTGTTGTTGCTCATTCCTTATCAACCTTGTTCATAAAATGAATGTAATGGGCGATGGTCCTTGGCTTGATGAAACGGCTATTCATCAGCAAATTATGGCGCGTGACCGGGAACTCGATAATCGGTTTTCTAAGGACCAGCAAATTACTGCGATAAACGGGGCAAGACGTTACATTGGGGACAAATTCGTGCGAGTGGCTAAACCCCATAAGTTGCTTGATCCGAAAAACGGTCCCCTTATAGCCGTTAAATTACATCTTGTTAGTCGGAAAACCTTAGGTGGTTTGCAAACTGATTTATCGGCCCGTGTGTTAGATCATATAGGGCAGCCAATTAAGGGATTGTATGCAGCGGGAGAAGCATCTGGATTTGG
>BAXC01000036.1 GCA_001310375.1 Bacillus sp. JCM 19041
AATTGAACGTGCAAAATCATCGATGACTCTTGAATCATTACACAAAGTATCTGATGCGTTAGGGATAAGTCCAAGCCAATTTTTCTCAAAAAATAAGCATATGGATACACCAATCAAAGGGGAGGAAAGCATTAAAAACCAGGACGATTCTTTCTTTCATTATCACTCGTTACTAGGAAATATGACGGATCCATTGTTTGAACCAAGGCTTGTGACGTTATTTCCAACGGAAGAGAATGTGAACCGCTTTAGGCACGAAGGACAGGAATTTCTCTATGTAGTAGAAGGAACATTAACGTTATTTTATAAAGATGCTTATTTTGAATTAAACAAAGGAGACAGCTTTCATTTTGAATCAACAGAAGCTCACAACTGGATTAATTACTCAAAGGAAACAGTGAAGTTGCTTCAGGTTGTAGCGAAAAGATAGGAATGATGAAATAGAAAGGTGAAAGGTCTTGTTAAATCGGTATTTTTATTTCTATTTAATTTCAAGAAGCACAACTGTTTTTGCAGATGTCGTGTACGTCATGGTCATTTCCCTCTTTATTTCCGAAAAAACTGGATCAGCGGCATATGCAGCTGTTTTTCCGTTTATAAGTACAATTGCTGCGAGCGTTTGATTTCAGTTTGAAGGAGTAGAGCGAGTCTACTCCTACTTGATCATCCTAGCTTCTCTTTCAGCTTTAATGCAAGGTTGAGAGACTCAACCCCTTGCTGGAGACTTAATTTAGTTGGCGTTCCATTTTTAATACAACCAACCACATCTTGAATCGCTTTTTCGTAACAGTTTTCTGCCTTAATTGGTAATTCGCCTTGTTTCTCGTCTGTATAGAGAATAAAGGATGTTTCATTGCGATCTTTGTATCTATCTTCATGATAGACGACTGTCCCTGTTTCAAAATTCGCTATATACCGACTGTGAACGGGTGGGAAAAGGGCATCATCGATGAGCTTCAATGGTAACAAGCGAATTGGGATAGGTGAAAGTAGCATGAACATAGGATTGGCCTTGTTTGTTGTTTCTACCTGCAGCTCGAATGTCGTCAGGTTTACCTAGTAGCCATGCGACCATATCCAGATCATGAATCATTAAATCGGTTGTAATTCTCTTTAAACTTAAATCTCCCCATAATGGTGGTGTTTTTCGCTTTATATGCAATGTTGTTAGGCTTCCTAAGGTTTGAGTTTGTACAAGTTTGTGTAAGTACGTATAAGGGTGCTCATGTTTAATAAATTGATTGATAAATACGTTTTTCCCGTATTGTATTTCAGCTTCTTGCATCGCCAGTGCGTCTTCTCTTGTTAAGGCAACTGGCGTTTCGCAAAAGACATGTTTGCCGTGTTTTAGTGCTTCTATTACATAGTGCTTATGCAAAAAGGTTGGTAAGCATACATCAATTAAAACAATCTTCTTGTCTGTCAAAATTTCGTTTATATCCGTGGTCGTGTGAATGAGATGCTTTTCCTTTAGTTGCTGAAGCTTTTCTTCGTTCCTCCCAAAAATAGTAATGGACTCGATGCTGTCCATCTTCTTATACAGTTCAGCATGATACGCGCCAAATCCAGTTCCTAAAATACCAATATTCATCATTAATCGTCCTTCCATATAAGATACATTCATCATAGCAATGGATTTCTGACAACTGTTTGTCATCAAATAAAGAAAGAGAGGAATTCTTGTGAAAATTCATCGGTTGATATCCATCTTGCTTTTCCTTGAATCAAATGGAACGATGAAAGCAAAAGAGATCGCTGAAAAGCTTGAAGTGTCTATACGAACGGTATACCGCGATATTGATACATTAAGCGAATCTGGCATTCCTTTAACAGCAACGACAGGTCCAAATGGAGGTGTCATGCTAATGGAAGGATACTCGGTCGCGATTAGCGACATGCACGATGATGATCTTTTTAATCTCTATTTAAGTGGCATCGGCATTCATCCGGATAAAAAAAGCGAGATGGCGTTGAAAATAAATAATGCATTATTAAAGCTACAAAAAAACATGTCGGCCAAAAAAGAGCTTCAGGCAATGAGAAATCGGATTTATATGGATGATCAACCTTGGTGGGGTGAGGCTCCAAGGTTGCTTTATATCGATCAAATGATGCGGGCGGTATTTGAATCAAAAATCCTAGAAATCGACTATCAGAAAGTGGACGGCACTGTTTCAACAAGGTACATCCATGCCTACGGTGTGATCGTTAAACGTCTTAATTGGTATATCGTCGCCTATTGTGAGAGGAGCAAGGCGGTACGGACATTTAAATGCGAACGAGTAGTGGGGGCAACGCTTAAAACAGAGGGATTCATTTTCCCAAACGAATTCTCCCTTGAAGAATATTGGAAAAAGAGCAAGCAAGTGTTTTTAAATACATGTGCCAAAGAAGAGTATTTTCCGGTTGTACTACAGCTAAATAAAAGAGATATGGGGTTGTTAGATGAACAAGAGGTGCTTCATCTAACAGGAAAAGACGAAACAATAACAGCAACCATTAATTTATATGGATATGAACAGGCGGCGAATGCAGTGATGAAGCTGATTGCACACGTGGAAGTGCTTGAACCAGCTGAATTAAGGGGTTTTGTAAAGAGAGAGCTAGCAGGCTTGTTGGATCGCTATAAAGGAAGTGTAAAACGATGACTCAGCCATTTGATTGCATAACAGAGTTCATTTTTGTAGAAACAGAGATTGAGAAAGGGGACCTTATACTCATTCCAGGAGCGAGCCAACCCCAACTAATGGAAAGAGCTGTAGCCTTATATAAGCAAGGAATTGCTCCTATGATTCTACCATCTGGTGGGAGGAATCCACGTTTAGCGATAACAGAATGGGCTTATTTGCGTGATATTGGTCTTGCAGAAGGTGTTCCAGATCATGTGATCTTAAAGGAAGACCGGGCAAAACATACGTTTGAAAATGCGAGCTTCTCGCTGGAAGTCATAAGAGAGAACAATATTCGTTCGCAGAAAGTCATTCTTGTTTGTAAAGCTGGACACGCAAGAAGGGCTTTGTTGACGTATCAAACGGTATTTCCTAAGGAGACTAAGTTCTTTGTTGCGCCAGTCATTGACCAATCAGGAATATCAAAAGAGAATTGGATGTTATCAGAAGAAGGTGTGCGTTTTGTTATGGCTGAAGTAGAAAAGGTCGGGAAATACTTTGGTCCACATATTACCCATTTGTCGAAAAGGAGTGAAAGAATTGATTGACATTATAAAGGCCATTACAAAACAGCAAAAAGTGTTAGGTGCAACAGAACAATGGGTATCCGTTCAAAAAGACAACGAAAAAGGGATCCCCTTTTACGAAGCAAAAGGGTTCTTGTTTAAACAAGAAGTGCAGTCCTATGAGAGTCAGAAACCAGATCGGGCTTGTGTCTTTGCGCTACAAAAGACTGATCTAATTTTTTCATGACCGCGTACGCAAGCGCAGGTCTTTTTCTATTATCTCGTAGGCACTTGGAAGGAACTTCAAAAAAACTGTTGAAAATGAGAATCGTTATCAATATAATAAGTTATAGAATGCTAGGAGGGATTATATGTTTTTGCAAACAAAAACATTAATTGTTGAAGAGGGTCATGCAGACAATATGGTTGAAAAGTTTTCATCCGAAGGCGTCATTGAAGAACAGCCTGGCTTTATTGATTTAAATGTAATGAAGCAAAAGGCGCGAAAAGGCCAGGAAGAAGTATTGGTTCTTATTCGCTGGGAATCAGAAGAAGCGTGGAAAGCCTGGGAGAAAAGCGATATTCACTTAGCTGGACATAAAGCAAATCGCGGCAAGCCAAAACCATCTTTTATTATTGATTCGAACCAAAAAGTATACCAACAATTAGCTTCAAAGACTTACCGTGAGCCAGTAAGCAAATAGAATGAAGAAAGCGGGGAAAACCCGTTTTTTTCTTCAATTATATTGAGAATGAATATCATTTATGAGAGGGATTGATGAGAATATGCTTCAATCAGCTAAGCGTATTGCCGAAAACGCCTCTTTACAAGCTTTTCTAAATAGTTTTATCCGTGAAACGGGGCTAGGAAGAATCGTACCAATTCATAAGATTGGCGAGGCGGCAGTTTTTCGTCGCCTACAAAGTCAAAAAGTGATGAAAATAAAGTTAGCTAGGCAAGAGAGTCAATTGCTTATTGATGTTCATTATGAATCGCTTGTGGGACGCCACACATTTGGTACGGTCTTGAAAGGAAGTCGAGGTCGAGAATGGCAAGAAGAAGAGCCGTTAGCTGTTATGATTATGCTCATTCAAGAGCTTCATTTACAAACGAAAGCCAATCCACAAATACAAGATTCCACTTTTGAGGAATGTTTGGTGCGAATGATTGAAAGTTGCCAAACGATGGGTGTCTATATTGAAGAACGAATGATCGAAAAAGAAGCGCTGTATGATCCGAAGCAATCGTTTATTGATTCAGAACAGTCGCTATTATATGGCCATTGGTTGCATCCTACTCCTAAGAGCAGACAGGGGATGGCTTATTGGCAACACCAATCGTTTGCCCCGGAATTAAAGGGAAGCTTTGAACTTTATTACTTCTATGTGCACCATACAATTGTCGAACAGGAATCGTTAGATAAGATGAGTGCTTGGGAGATTGTGGCGAAAGAGGTTGAAGGAGTAACGGAATTACCAGAGCTTGATGAGAAGTGGTTGCCTTACCCAATGCACCCGTTGCAAGCAGAATATTTGCTTCGTCAGCCGCATGTAAAAGAAGCAATACATATGGGACTTATTAAAGATATTGGACCGCGGGCAATAGCTTTACGGCAACGTCGTCGATTCGTACTGTTTATAGTGATTATGGTAAATGGATGTACAAGTTTTCCATTCCAGTTAAAGTGACAAATTCATTGCGTAACAACAAGCGACATGAGCTTCGAGCCGGCATTTTAGTCGCAAAGTTACTGAAGCATTCTCCGTGGCTGCAACAAAGTAAGACGTTTACGATGATTACGGACCCGCTTATTTAACGGTTCGTTTACCAGGATTAAAAGAATCAGGGTTTGAAACAATTATTCGTGAAAATCCATTTTCAGATGGTGGGCGGGGTATTAGTTCGATTGCGGCTTGGTACAAGATCCTTTGCCTGGGTGCCGTTCAAAACTTGAATCGATTATTAAAGAACGAGCCGAAAAAGAAAAAACAACGGTTGCCAACGTCAGCCTTTGTTGGTTTAACGAATACATAAACATTGCACTCCAACCCCTTATTCGCTTGTACGATGAGCTTGGCGTTGCGTTAGAAGCTCACCAACAAAATAGCTTACTCGACATTAGCAACGGGTACCCGAGTGCCTACTATTATCGGGATAATCAAGGCTACTATTTGGCGGAATCGTATAAGACACTACTGCTGAATAAAGAGCCAGAATTACAAGAATCAGATGGCTTGTTTTATGAAGATTCTATAATTGAGAACCGATTTACATACTATTTGCTGATGAACCAAGTGTTTTCGATTATCTATCGTTTTGGCGTAGACGAATTAGTGGATGAATCGATCTTGATATCGATATTGCGTAGTGAGCTTGAAAAGATCAAGCGGACGAGTAAAGGTGCGGGGCGGTCATTTATCGTAGGATTGTTGGAAAAAGAGAAACTTGCGTTTAAAGCAAATTTATTAACACGATTTCATGATGTGGATGAACTAGCAGAGGATTTAGAACAAGCAGTGTACGTGAAAATTAAAAACCCGCTCTATAAAGAAGAGGAGAAAGTGGAGGTGGCTTATGCAAATGCTGTCCACTCTACCAACTAAATGTGACCAACGAGTGATGAGGCAACTAGTAGAAGCGATTTTATTTGAAGAAATCATACCTTTTGTTGAAACAGAGATGAACGACGGATGGAAGTTGTTTAGATTTCAAGGCAACGAAGCCACGTATCAATGCATGGGTAAACGATCCGCGTTTAGTCGAGTACGGTTAACTGGTTCGCCACTTGTGTGTCGTGACGAGGGGAAGCAAGAGATTGCTTCAATTACTGAGTTAATCCATGATCTTCCAGTCTCGCATGAAAAAAAAGAGAAGATTTTACATGAGCTTAAACAAACGGTCTTGTTGTCTGCAAGAAATGAGGCATTGCTTGAGAAACCTATTTCAAGAAGAGGTCTTTCCTATGAACGTTTGGAAGCAGCGTTAGTGGAAGGGCATCCATACCATCCGTGTTTTAAAGCAAGAACGGGCTTTTCAATAGAAGATCACGAACGCTATGGTCCAGAAGGAGAGCAAGCATTTCAACTTATTTGGCTCGGGATTCGAAAAGAGGATGTTACTGTCTCTTATCCGGTAGAGGAACATAGCTTTCTACAACAAGAATTAGGGCATTCCGTTTGGAAGCAAGTTGTTCAAGCGTTGTGTAGAGAAGGTGGGCAGCTTTATGACTATCGGCTAGTACCAATCCATCCGTGGCAGTGGCATGCGTTAAAAGAGGATCAGTTAAATGAAGCTATTCTCAAAAAAGAAATCCTTTATCTTGGTCACTTTGGTGATGCTTATAAAGCGACACAATCATTACGGACGGTGATGAATCAAGAGGATATACGAAAAGCACATGTGAAACTGCCGTTAAATGTCGTCAATACGTCATCGCTGCGTTCAATCGCTCCACATCTTATTGCAGCAGCGCCAAGTATTTCAGCATGGTTAAAACGAATCATTGAGTGCGATCCTTTCTTAAAGGGTGAAGCGAACGTTCAGATTTTAACAGAATATGCCGGTGCTGCATACGAGCCTTCGGGAAAGCTATGGAACAGAGCGGTATATGGGCAAATTGGATGTATTTATCGTGAAAGTATTGCTACTAAAATGATTGGAATGGAACAGGCTGTTCCATTCAATGCGCTTCCGCTAATAGAAAAAGATGGCGATCTATTTGTCACACCTTATCTGGAATCTTACGGGGTAGAACCATGGCTTAAGCAGTTGATTGAAGTGAGTGTCATACCCGTTATACACTTACTCGCAAAGCATGGAATTGCGCTAGAGGCTCATGCCCAAAACATGGTGCTTGTTCATGAAAAAGGGTGGCCAAAGCGTGTTATTTTAAGAGACTTCCATGAGAGCCTAGAATATTGCAAGGATTTTGTTCAGCAACCTTCTTGGATTCCTGCCTTTGAGAATCTTCATGAAGCATTTACGGATGGAGCGGTGGATGAGTATTACTGGATGTCTTCGATTGAAGCATTAAGAGAGTTGCTGATGGATACGTTGTTTGTTTACCATTTATCCGAACTTTCCTGGCAGATTGAAGTCGTTCATGGTTATACAGAAACTCAATTTTGGCAGCTAGTTGATCGAGTTATTCTCGAATACATAAAAAAAGAAATTGTTCCAAAAGAACGTGTAAAGGCGTTGGGGTTAAATGCGCCCATTATAACTACGGAATCTCTGCTCAAACGCAAATTAACTGCTGAGTCGGTTTGCAGTCACACCGTTAGGAATGAGTTAGGAAAGGAGCGATATGCATGTTTGCAGTAGATGATCAATTGTTTACAGAAAGTGATTTTCATCATTATGAGCACCAACTGAATAAGCATCCGATCTGGCAAAAAGCAGATAAATGGCGGATTGCTATCTGTCCAGAGGATATAGGAAAGTGGATTATGCTCTTGCTTTATTTAAAGAAAAAGAAAGCAAGTGTAGTGCCGATTCATCCTTCCACACCAATCACTGCAGCAGAGCGAATCGCTGAACAGGCTGGTTGTTATTATTTGTTTTATCATTCGTTTGAAGCACCACTCACTTTATCAAATCCACAAAGTGACATTCAACCTGGCTTGGTTCAATTTAGCTCTGGTACAACTGGAGAACCGAAACAAATTAAACGGAGTTGGATTTCAATTGATGAAGAGATTGCTGCTTATAGCCTGCAATTTAAGCGTGTAGAAGTGGACACGATTATCGTAGCTTGTCCGGTGACGCATTCTTATGGACTCATCAGTGGTGTATTAGCAGGACTTGCACAAAACAAGCATGTCGTTATTGTGACAACTCAAAACCCAAAATACGTATTGAAGAAAGCGAAAGAGCATTCGAAGTATTTACTCTATGCAGCACCTCCACTCCTATATACAATGGCGAGATTTGTCAAAGGTGAAGATAAACTATACGGAGTCATGACATCTGGGACAAGACTGTCTGATACGTGGTTCAAGACGATTCGAGCTTCAAGTGTGTTTATCATGCAACAATATGGCTGTTCAGAGATCGGATGTATGAGCGTAGCACATTCCTTGAGCCATCCTGATCAAATGGGAATCCCACTGTCGCATTTAAATGTTCAAGCTGGCCAGAGCGACGAAAAACCAGCTGAAATAACAGTTGTAAAAGGCGCTCGTTCGATTGCAACAGGTGATTTAGGTTATTTTAACAAAGAAGGTGTGCTCTGCTTTCTTGAGCGGATAGGCGATATGATTAATGTTGCTGGTTTAAACGTCTATCCACATGAAGTGGAACAAGTTCTTTGTCAGCATAATGATGTGAATGAGGCAGTTGTTTACAAGAAAGTGGACCCTTTTGCAGGGGAACGAGTATGTGCTCAAGTGGTCGGAGATGAACAGGTGCTTTCGGTGGCTCGATTAAGAAGCTGGTGTATCGAGTATCTAGCTCCTCACCAGGTTCCGCAGCAATTCACAATTGTTAATACCATTCAAAAAAGTGCAAATGGGAAAGTGAATCGTAAGCAACTAGGGGAGGTGGCGGAGTGACATACAAAGAAGCGGTGAGCGCGATTTATGAGATTTTGAAAACAGAGCTTCAACTAAATACACTTGAATCTTTTCATGAAGATGCTCGGTTAAATGAAGATCTTGCAATTGATTCCGTCATGATGTTGCAAGTTTTGCTACAGCTTGAAATGGAATATGGTATTGATATTCCTGATGAAAAAATTGAAAGAGAATCCTTTTTTAGTGTGCGGACATTAGCTCATTTCTTAGAGGCACAAGAACAAACGGAGCCTTCTCATGATTAAAGTGCACTGTTTTGTTAGTTGTGTATGTGAATTACTAAAGAAAAGAGGGGTGGATCATCGCCCATATTATTTTGGTGTATGGGATGCCGATTTTGCTATTGATGACTCGTTTGCTTTGGCATACCACTCTGATGAGATCGATCATTCGTTTTTTAAGAATTGGTATCAGCTTTTATATGGCATTCAACTTCATGAGTGGTATGATGAGCGGAAAACAAAGGAAGCAAATATCGAAACGTTAGAATATTTGGTTGAGAATAAGGTAAGTGATCATCATGTTATGGTGATGCTTGACTTATCTCTTTTACCAGAACGGGAAAATAAATTTCACCAAAAGCCTTTTCCCATTACGTCATGCTTGAGAAGACAAACGATCCAGAGGAATGGTTGATGTTAGATCCTGATTTTCGCTGGGAAGGGTGCTTAAAGAAAGAGCGCATACTAGATGCGGTTCGATCACCTGAGGTAGGTGGTGGCTTTTCATTTGATGGGGAACAGATTCACGTGCCAACAGCTCAAACGGTTGAAGCCTATTTTCATACATGCATGAAATTACATAAAAACCCTTTGACGGAAGCCGTCCGGTCCATTGTAGAAGCGTTTATGTATGGAAGTGAACAACATCGATTATCTGAACTAGGATCTTCACTTAAACAACTTCCTGTTTTAGCAATCCGTAAGTATGCCTATGAACATGCATTTGCTTATTTTTGGATGGCTCTGGAATTTAGTGAGGAAGTATTCGAAGCATGGTGCGATGAAATTGAATCGCTTGAAAAAGGCTATAAAACCGTTCACTATCGTGCGATGAAATTAGCTAAGACAAAAAAAAGAAGTCGACTATCAAGCGTTATGTGCTCAGTTGGATAAACAAGATAAGCTAGAAACAGCGATAAAACATGGGTTACAGCAATACTTTACTCAGTGGGCGCAAAAACAAAGCCAAGTCGAGCAGATTGGTTAAAGGAGGAAGAAATGAACCTATCTATTTGTACAATTTCGTTTCGTCACGGATTACAGTCGATCGAACAAATAGCGGAATGGGCTGTGAAACGAGGGTTTGATGGGATTGAACTTTGGGGGACCCATGCTCGACATTTGGCCAGTGATCCAGAATTTAATGGGACATGGTTACGTTCTAAAGGCTTATCGGTGCCTATGTTAAGTGATTATTTGCCACTTGAGCAGAGCTGGGATGAATTAAGAGCTGCCGCAATTCGCACGTTTTCCCTTGCCAACCATTGGGAGACAAACCATGTTCGAATTTTTGCTGGTGGAAAAGGGAGCTTGCAAACATCGAATGAGGAGAGGGCTCATATTGCTGCTCAATTACATCGTTTATGTCATTTGGCTGAAGACAGAGGACTGCGAATTTTGCTGGAGACACATCCACGCACATTATGTGACACGCTCCCTTCTACGCTGCTGCTATTGGCAGAAGTGAACCACCAAGCATTGCATGTTAATTTTGATGTTCTTCATGTATGGGAGAGCGGGGTGGACGTAAATCTTGCATTTCAGCAACTTCAACCGTTCATTCGACATGTGCATTTGAAAAACATCACTTCGCCCGCACATTTAGATGTGTTTGTGCCAGAAAATGTGTTTTCTTCGTCAGGATCTAGAAAAGGAATGACAAGTATTTTTAGAGGATGTATTGATTATAAAGCCTTTTTTGCTGCGAATGATTTAAGTGGTCTAAATGCTTCACTTGAATGGTTTGGTCCTCACCCTTTCGAAATTTTGGAGGAAGACGGAAAACAACTACTGCCTTATCGAAAACAAAAACTGTACCATTAAGTTAAAAGGGCTGCTTAGTTACTCCATATTGTAATCAGTATTTTAATAATGAGAAAAAAATGATAATAAAGACGGTGAATGCCTGTATATTCCTAGAAAAGAACAGAATAAAAAGGGTGGGGAGAAACGACCGGTGCAAAAACAGTGCTGGAAGCAAGAGATAAAACCATTTATAACCAATATTTACTTGGTCAAACGATAAATGAACTTGCACAACAGTTTTTCCTTTCACAGAAAAGTATAGAACGAATTGTTTATAAACAAAAGCGTAATACAAGCAAGGCGCCTCATTATTGAATGTGGCGCTTTTTCCTCGTAAATACATAGGAAACATGAATGAGGCATAGGTGGTGATTTTCATCTTGTAACATAAAAGAGATATGTAGTGAAATTAAGAATCGAGGTGTTGTATGAAAAAAGAATTAGTGATTGATTGCGGAGATGTTTTTTTACGACCATTTAAGCTAGACGACGCAGAGGCGATTTATCGAGTGACCGCTCAGCCAGAGGTATATGAATTCTTACCAGATTGGCGTTCAACAAAAGAACAACGAATAAAGTGGTTTAAGAGTGACGAGATACCAGACAACAATGCTTTTTAGCGCTTGTACCAAATATAATGAATGCGGGTTGTTTAAAATTAGCAGTCATTTTGAAAGAGACAGATGAATGCATCGGGTTTTGTAACACATGTGTAAAAGAAGAATTGCCGATTCCTCATAGAGAAATTGCCTATGCAATCTCTACTGTTCATAGGAACAATGGCTACATAACAAAAGCAGTTAAAGGGTTAACTGCGTTTTTATTTACGCAAACAAATGCAGACACTTTACAAATCGTTGCGGTAGAGCGAAATGTTGGATCAAATCGGGTGAGCATAAAAAGCGGTTTTTCGTATATAGGGAATGTAGCTATAGACGGAGAACCGCATCGGCATTATGTGTTGAGAAAGGAAGAGTGGGAGAAGACACAGTGAATGACAATGGATGAGGAGAAATGAATCTGAACAAGAGATCTTTATAGTCATGCTATACTTTTTTCTATTAAGATGATGATACCCTTACAAAATCAGGAGTTGATTTTTCGACCTTTATAGGATTCTAGATATTGCAACCGGAAGATATAGTTCGTTAGCGTGGCTGTTTGTGACTTTATATTATAGAGAGAAGGGTTGTATTGTCATATTGCAAGGTGCATCAAGCAAATATTTATTATGAAGATATTGGAGAAGGGATTCCTATCTTATTTATACATGGGTATTCTCCTGATCATCGCTTAATGAGTGGCTGTATGGAACCAATCTTTAAGGGGAATGAAGGCTGGAGAAGGATTTATATTGACCTTCCTGGAATGGGATTAACAACAGAATACGATGAAATAAGCTCTTCTGATGGTATGTTAAATGCTGTGATTGAGTTTATTCAGACCCTCCTTCCCAATCAAGCTTTTGTTATTGCGGGAGAATCATATGGTGCATACATCGCAAGGGGGGTAATTGAGAAGCTCAACCTTCAAATTCTTGGGGCAATCTTTATTTGTCCGGTTATCATTCCACTTATTGAAAACAGGAAGATGGAAGTGCATAGAGTCATAAAACAGGACAATGACTTTATTCAAACATTATCAAATAAAGAACGAGCGAATTTCCAGAGTAATCAAGTAATCCTTGATGAATACAATTGGTTGCGATATAAGCAAGAAATTGTAGCCGGCGTTGAACTGGCTGACGAGCCGTTTTTAGATAAGGTGGAGAAGCAGTACAGTTTCTCATTTGAAGTGGATAAAACGAATTTTGATAAGCCTTGTGCATTTCTTTTAGGTAGACAAGATGGAACAGTAGGATATAAAGACGCGCTTGATATTATGGACAAGTATCCCCGTGGAACCTTTGCCGTGTTAGACACGGCAGGACATAATTTACAAATCGAACAGCCAGACATATTTAACTCACTTGTTCGAGATTGTTTAAACCGGATCTCAACTAGTGATAAAGACTAAAAAGATCACATCAAAGTCAACCTATATGAAGTAGGTTGACTTTTTATCGTGTGAAATAAATTGATTGAAATACTGTTTTTCGTATCGTATAATCCGATTATATCGTCAGTTACGACGTAATGAAAAGGAGTGACTATGTTAAATAATGTTTCTAATTTAAATCATTTATGGACAGATATTTATTATTTGTTGCGGTATAAGCATAATGAAAAAGTGACTCATATTGGGGTAAGGATTATGCAGATTATCGAGAAAGAAAGAGAAGTGGGCATTCAAGATATTGCGAAAGTAATGGATATATCACCTAATACGGCGTCAGAACATGTGAAGCGTTTAACTGAAAAGGAATACGTTTATAAGACGCGTAGTGGTGAGGATGAACGAAAAGTGATTGTGAAACTAACGGACGTTGGTGCAGATGTTTTACATCGAAACTCAAGTTTGGATGAAGACAAGCTTACCGAAATCTTTGAACAAGCATCAACTAAAGAGCAGGAATCCATTATTCAATCATTCAAATTACTAAAGGAGTTAGCCCAAAGGAATGTGAAACAAATTGATTAGGAGTGGGGAAATGAAATTCCGGAAAGCAACGACAAAAGACATCGATGTTTTAATCAATTTACGGAAAAAGCAGCTTATTGACGAAGGGATCGAGGCAGATATTGAAATTGATCAAGAGCTTCGTCAGTTCTTTGAAGACACATTGAAAGACCGTTCACTTGTTCAATTACTAGTAGAAGATAATGAGCGGATCATTGCATGTGGTGCTGTTGTTTTTTATCAGTTCCCACCAACTTACACGAACAAAAGCGGAAGAAAGGCCTATATTACAAATATGTATACGGATAAAGAACACCGAGGGAAAGGGATTGCGACAAAATTACTTTCGATACTCGTGGAAGAAACACGTCAAATCGGCATTTCGAAAATATGGCTCGGTGCTTCTATATTAGGAAGACCTGTTTACAAGAAGTTTGGTTTTACTGAAATAGATGAATGGTTGGAGTTAACGGTTTAAAGAATGAAAATCCACAGCGTCATGTGAAAGGACGTACGTAAATGATTGGGACAATTGTAAACGTCTTTACAATTATCATTGGTAGTATGATTGGACATTTTTTTAAGAAAGGATTAAAAGATTCATATCATGAGATATTGATGCAGGCGATGGGACTTGCTGTTGTTGGATTAGGAGTTAGTTCAATTGCGGTACATCTTCCCACAAGTAATTATCCAGTTCTATTTATTATTAGTTTGGCAGTTGGTGGCTTGATTGGTGAATCAATTCGATTTGAAGAACGTTTTAATCGAGCACTTTCTGTATTGTTGAAAGGCAATATAAATGAAGGGTTAACAACGGCAATCTTGTTGTTTTGTGTAGGAACATTATCAATCGTGGGTCCAATTGAGGCTGCCTTAAACAATAATTATACGTATTTGTATTCGAATGCAATTTTAGATGGATTTACATCAATCGTTCTAGCTTCGACGTTTGGAATTAGTATTGCTTTTTCTGCAATCGTTTTACTCGTTTGGCAGGGGAGCATTTATGCCTTAGCATCGTTGGCTTCCGTAGCAATAACACCAGAGATTTTGACAGAGATTTCAATAATCGGAGGAGTCCTTATTTTAAGCACAGGTTTAAGCATTCTCGGTTTGAAGAAATTCAAAACGATGAACTTGTTGCCTGCAATGATTATTCCAGTTGTTTTCTTTACAGCAAAATCCATTTTTGGTTTTTAAATATAAAACACATCCTTAGCCCATGGTTACGGTGTGTTTTTTAGCTCGTTTTCTTCAAAAGTTGTAAGGTAATCTTCAATGGTGTAAGGCTCGTGACCAGTTAATTCAGATAGCGTTAAAAATGTATAGCCTTGTTTTTGAAGGGTGGTATAATCTCTTTTACAGCTTCGACCGTTTCCGATCGGTCGCCACCACCATCGTGCAAAAGAATAACGTCCCCAGGTTGGATATTGTCTAACACATGTGACACGATTTGTTTTTTACTACGGTTATCCCAGTCCCGAGGTCTTGATGCCAAGACCAAAGCGATATTTTATGTTCTTTTTCAAGAGCGGCATTAATGATGTCGTCATTGTAATATCCACCCACAGGTCTAAAAAATAATGGCTTAATACCAAACATATCCATTAAAAGAGTGTCCGTTTGCTCGATTTCTTGCGATAAACTTGTTTTGCTCACTTGTTCATTATAATGGTGTGTGAATGTGTGATTTCCGATTTCATGATTTTCAAACAAGATTCGTCTCACAATATCGGGGTGTTCTTGTACGTCTTCACCAACGACAAAAAAAGTTGCCTGCACATCATATTCATCTAATACATTTAATAACGTTTGTGTATTTGAACGGTGGGGTCCATCGTCAAATGTTAACGCAACAACTTTATCGTCGGTCTCGATATCCCATATCACATTCCCCGTTTTCTCATATTCAGAACGGTCTCTTATTACTGCTTGTGAGATATCACTTATAAGTAAAAGAACCAATAATTGTATAATGATATTTAAGTAAAACGTTTTCAAGCAATCATCCCCTTATGTAAAGTTCATTAAAGGTATTATTTGCTAATGATTGAGTTTTTATGTAGGTCGATCTACGTTCACTTTTGTTCTATCACCTAAAAAATCAGTTTCTTTTTGGTGCAAAATCTATTCAGATCTCCCAAGCATCAAAAATATAGGCTTGGCTGTTTGTTAGGTCAGTTCATTCGTCTTACGAAATAATGTCAAGAAACTTGCCGAATTATCTGGTAAATAGACAGCTTTTTATGATATTGTATGAAAATATAATCAAATTTATATTGTATGTATGGGGGCGGTGCAAACAGAAAAACGTGAAAAATGACTAATTACGCTTAGGAGTGATAAGAGAATGACTAAACAGTTGTATGTTATGGGTCTTGTGTTCCTTTTTACTTTAGTGGCTTGCAGCGGTGATGCGTCGGTGGAAGAGGCAGAGGAATCCAATGAAACGCTCACAATAGGCTAGATGACGATCCGCCACAATTGGATCCACACCGCTCTTCAGCCGCAGTAGATCGACAAGTATTCCAAAGTTTATACAATAAGTTATTAGATATTGACGAAGACTTAACGATTATCCCAGAGCTTGCGAAAGAGTGGGATATTTCAGAAGACGGCCTTACATATACATTTTTTCTTGAAGAGGATGTTGTTTTTCATGACGGTGAACCATTTAATGCAGACGCGGTTAAATATAATTTTGACCGGATGATGGATCCTGATTTCCCGTCCGCACGTATGTCGGAAGTCGGCATGATTAAACGCGTTGAACCTGTTGACGATTATGTCGTAGAGATTGAACTTGAAGAAGTCTATTCGCCCTTCTTGTCTGTGTTGACGGACCGCGCCGGTATGATGGTCTCGCCTGCTTCCGCTGAAGAATTAGGGGATAATTTTCAAAACAACCGGTTGGTACGGGTCCGTTTACGTATCACTCCCGTGTTCGGGATAGCCACCTTACATTAAACCGGTTTGATGAGTATTGGCGGGGCGATTCAGAATTTGAACAAGTCGTTTACCGACCGTTTCCAGATGAACAAGTACGGACGATGAACCTCGTTTCTGGCAACGTCGATATTGTGAATAAAGTCGCATGGCAAGACATTAAACGCCTTCAAGATAACCCGTCCATATCACTTGAGGAAGGGGATTCCCTTGGGTTCCAAGGCATTCATTTAAATAATGAAGTGGAACCATTTAGTAATCCATACATAAGGCAAGCGGTGAACGTGGCAATTGACCGCGAAGCAATTGTGAACGTCGCGTTTTATGATGGAGCTGTGCCATCGATAAGTGGTATATCTCCGGCGAGCTCTATGCATACAGCATTTGTTGATCAACCAAAAGCTAATCCTGAAAAGGCACGTGAACTGGTGAAACAATCCGGCATGGACGATGTTCGGTTCACGCTTTCCATTTCTCCTAGTCCTACAGAAGAAACAATTGCTGAAATGGTTCAGTCCATGCTTGGAGAAGTTGGTATTACGGTTGAGATTGAGATGGTCGAGTTTGGTCAGTTACTTGAACAGCTAGATATTGGAACCTTCCAAGCGATCCGAAATGGATGGAGCGGTCGGATTGATCCCGATGGAAACTTGAAACGTTTCTTTTCGACTGATGGAACAAACAATTATATGCGTTATTCGAATGAACGTGTCGATGAGTTATTGGAGCAAGCTAGTAGGGAGCTTGAAGTGGACGTTCGAACCAAGTTATATGAAGAAGCAAATGAAATCGCTTGGGAAGAAGCGCCTTATATATTTCTTTACCATGAAGGTGATTTTAAGGCGATGAAAAAAGAGATCAAAGGATTCCCTCATATAGCGGATACGATGATTCGGACGGAAAAGATGTATCGAGAGTAAGAAAGGATAAATCAGACAGGGGGGATACAGTTGTTATCTTTTTTAGTCAGAAGAATTGGAATGATGTTTTTTATTCTCTTTCTTGTTAGCGTCATTGTTTTTGCAATTGTTAATGTATTGCCTGGTGACCCGGCTTTGCTCATTCTTGGTGATGAAGCAACGCCTGAAATGCTTGAATCGCTTAGAGATGATATGGGGTTAAACGATCCGATCTATATTCAATATTTTGATTGGTTAGTTGCTGCAGTACAAGGAGATTTTGGTACGTCTCTCCGCGATAGCACACCAGTGATGGAGGTTGTACTGTCAACGCTCCCAGTGACTCTACAATTAACCGTTATGTCATTTGCGATTGCCATTATTATTGCCATTCCAGCCGGCATCATTAGTGCAACCCGCAGAGGTACGGTTTGGGATTACACAAGTACGGTGTTCTCCATTTCTGGTGTCTCACTGCCACCGTTTTGGCTCGGTATTTTATTAATTTATTTGTTTTCCGTGACGCTTGGTTGGTTTCCACCGTCTGGGTACGTCTCTCCGTTTGATAACTTGGGGCAAAGTCTAATGCTAATGATTCTACCAGCAATTACGATTGGTATTAGGTTGTCTGCCGAACTGACGAGAATGCTTCGGTCAACGTTGCTTGAGGTACTTGAGTCTGATTATATTCGAACTGCCTATTCCAAAGGATTGCTTGAACGTCCTGTTGTATTTGGCCATGCGATGAAAAATGCGCTCATCCCGGTTATCACGATTAGTGGCTTGCAACTCGCTACCTTTTTAGGCGGAGCGGTTATTACTGAAACGATTTTTGGCGTGCCAGGGCTTGGTCAGCTTGTTGTTAATTCAATTATGACGAGAGATTTTCCAGTTGTACAAGCATCAATTTTATTTATGGCAGTAGCCGTTGTTTTAATTAATTTCCTCGTTGATATCTTGTATAGTGTTATTGATCCACGCATCAAGCTGTCAGGAGGTGCGAAGTAAATGGCACAGATTCAAACGGAAGCGAAAGCGCCAAAAATGTTTAAGAAAGAGAGTCACCCAAAAGTCAGAATGCTCAAAGAAATGCTAGGCGTTTTTTAGAAAATAAGTTAGCCATTGTTGGAGGGGTTTTTACGGTCCTCATTCTTTTTACCGCTCTGTTTGCACCAGTGATTGCGCCGTATGATCCAACAGTACAAAACTACGATCGGGTGCTTGAACCACCAAGCATGTCGCATTGGTTTGGTACAGACAATGTTGGGCGTGATCTCTTAAGTCGGGTTATTTATGGTACGCAAATTTCCATCCAAGCCGGCTTTATATCTGTTGGTATTGCGTTACTCATTGGCATTCCAATTGGTCTTTTATCTGGTTATTATCGCGGATTCTGGGATGAATATGTCATCATGCGTATAACAGACGCGTTCCTAGCATTCCCGACGCTTGTACTTGCACTTGCTCTAGCAGCAATTCTTGGAGCAGGGCTTGGAAATGTCATGCTTGCGATTGGTCTTGTTTTTACACCAAATATTATTCGGTTAATTCGTGCAGAAGTGTTGTCTCAACGTGAACTGGAATATGTGGAAGCAGCAAAGGCTTCAGGCATTCATGATTTCCGGGTGTTGTTCTTTCATATCTTCCCAAATTCGCTAGGACCAATCCTTGTCCAATCAACGTTAATGATTGCTGCAGCAATCATTGCCGAAGCTTCACTAAGCTACCTTGGACTTGGAACACCACCACCAACACCAAGCTGGGGAGCGATGTTATCAACTGGGCAAGGGTTCTTGCAACAGGCTCCATGGATTGCACTTTTTCCAGGAATCTTTATTTTTCTAACGGTCATTTCAATTAACTTGTTTGGCGATGGGATTCGCGATGCAATGGATACAAAGAAATAGAAATGAAGGAGGGGCTACATGTGTCTGGATCATTGCTAGAAGTTGATGGATTAACGGTTTCCTTAAAAAGAAAAAAGGATTCGGTCACGATTGTTGACGGCATTTGTTTTAAAGTGGAAAAAGGAAAAACGGTCTGCATTGTTGGAGAATCGGGCTGTGGCAAAAGCTTGACTTCCCTTTCGATTATGGGCTTGTTACCTAAAAAACTTGGGATTTCAAAAGGAAATGTGATGTTTAAAGGCGATGACTTAACGAAGAAGTCGCTCAAACAATTAAGTGATGTTCGTGGTAACGATATGGCAATGATTTTTCAAGAGCCGATGACTTCATTAAATCCAGTTCATACTGTCGGACGTCAGATCGCTGAATCAGTCCGACTTCATAAGAAGATGAGTAAACAACAAGCGTTGAAACAAGCGGTTGCCATGTTAAAGCTTGTGGGCATCCCGTCGCCAGAGAAACGGATCCATTCCTATCCGCACGAGATGAGCGGGGGGATGCGCCAGCGGGTAATGATTGCGATGGCATTAAGTTGTGAGCCAGAGCTATTAATTGCCGATGAGCCAACAACCGCGCTTGATGTGACGATTCAAGCACAGATTCTTGATTTAATGGGCCAATTAAAAGAAGAGCTGAATATGGCGATGATTATGATTACCCACGATTTAAGTGTTGTGTCCGAAGTAGCCGATGATGTCATTGTTATGTATGCTGGTCAAATCGTTGAATATGCGTCAAACGATCAATTGTTTGAAAAGCCACTTCATCCATACACACAAGGGCTTTTAAATTGTATTCCGAAGTTGGAAGATGAGGGCAAAGACAAGCTTGATATTATTATCGGATCGGTGCCTAGCCTGAACAAATGCCAAAAGGTTGCCGTTTTATGGAACGATGTCCATTCGCACAAAAGCTATGCCAAGAGGCAGATCCAGGCTTGTGCAAGCAGAGAACGGTCACCAGGTGAGTTGCTGGAAATACACAAACAAGTGGATTCCAGAGAGGGAGGGAGAATATGCAAGCGCAGCATACAGCGGATAAACAAGTGTACTTACTTGAAGTGGAAGAGCTTGAAAAACATTTTCCTGCAGGTAAGAAAAATTTATTTACGAGGGAGCAACAAGTTGTCAAGGCGGTTGACGGCGTGACGTTTGCGCTTAAAAAAGGAGAGACGCTTGGTATTGTTGGGAATCGGGTTGTGGAAATCAACGATGGGCCGGGCCATTCTCCGCCTCCACGAACCAACGAATGGACGAATTTCGTTTAATGGCAACGACATTCAAACACTCCCAAAAAAGGATTTAAAAGTGTATCGTAGAAATATGCAAATGATCTTCCAAGATCCATACGGTTCATTAAATAAACGAATGACTGTAGGTTCAATGTTGTCTGAAATTGTGAACACACATCAAATTGTTCCAAAGAAGCAAGTGAATGCGTACGTCCATCAGTTGCTTGAACAAGTAGGGCTTGGGGCGCACCATTACCACCGTTTTCCACACGAATTTTCCGGTGGGCAACGTCAACGGGTCGGAATTGCGAGGGCACTCAGTGTAAACCCAAGTCTGATTGTTTGTGATGAAGCAGTTTCGGCATTGGATGTTTCTGTCCAGTCAAGAATCTTAAATTTACTGCAAGAATTAAAAGAAACAAGACAATTAACGTATTTGTTTATCTCCCATGATCTAAGTGTAGTTAAGCATATTAGCGACCGTGTTGCTGTTATGTATTTAGGCAAAATTGTGGAAATTACGGATAAAAAGCAACTCTATGACGCACCAGCCATCCGTATACCCAAGCGCTGTTATCGGCAATACCATCAACAAATAAACAAAAAAAACGGGAACGAATCATTTTAAAAGGTGAAGTGCCAAGTCCGATGAATATTCCAAGCGGTTGCCGGTTCCGCACGCGATGTCCAATCGCAACGGATGCGTGTAAAGAACAACCACCAGAACTCAGAGATATTGGCAGCAGTCATTATGTTGCTTGTCATTATGCATGAGTCTTTCTAATAAAATGAGGGTAATGACTACGTACTCTGTACAATTATAAAAGCGGTCTTTTCTCGGTATTCAATCGGGGAAAGACCGCTTTTTCTGGATTAAATAGGCTGCCTGCGCATTCAAATGAAGTACTGTCGAGGGACGCATCACTTGAGTACGATTACTAATAAGAAAGGGAATGCTGTTTGAATTTAGTTCCATCGTTTACTCCTCATATTGAATCGTAAAGCTTTAGCTTTCTCATTCCTCCATTAAGAAAATATCTTCAAGTGTAAGCTGCTCATGTTCAACTTTATAAATAAGTGCACCTTGATATAGGAGATTTTCTAATAACGAAGAAATGGCCGCTTTGTTTTCTACTTCCACTGTTAACCGTTTCTTGTCGGATGAAATGTTATTTAGTTGCTTGATTCCTTTAATATTAGAAGGAAACTCGCCGTTGATCTGGACAGTAAAAGAAGAGCTATATTGATCACGAAGCTCATCCATAGAACCGATAGATGTTATCGTCCCTTGTTTTAATATCCCAATGCGATCACTAATCTGCTCAAGTTCATTTAGATTATGGGATGTCATGAATACGGTTGTTCCATTTTGGTTTAATGTTTTGATTTGTTTGCGCATGTCAATAGCCGATTCTGGATCGAGACCAGAAGTAGGCTCGTCGAGGATAACTAACTCTGGATCGGTTACAATCGCCTGAGCAAATCCAAGCTTCTTTTTCATACCAAACGAATACGTTTTAACTTTCTTATGAATAGAAGTAGCTAAACCACACTCGATCAATATGGATTCGATTTGTTTACGCGTTTTATGAACACCGCTTATTTTGGCGAAATAGCGTAAATGTTGAAAGCCAGTCATATGCCGGTAAAACTGATCAATATCCGGAAAAACACCAATCTTTTTTTTTCGTTTGATCCAGTTCATAGATGGGGTGTTCTAACACTTGAATTTGCCCGCTAGTCTTATGGATGATGCCGGTTAGCATATGAATAAGTGTGCTTTTTCCAGCCCCGTTCCTCCCTAAGAATCCAAATACTTCTCCCTTTTTTACAGAAAAAGATACGTTCTCTAAGATTGTATTTTTACCATATATCTTTTGTATGTTTACTAGTTCAAGTACATTTTCCATGATTAGTAATCCCCTTTGTCGAAAGTATGAGTAGCGGCATAAACAAAACAAATTCCAAGCAAATACGGGATCAATAATTGCCAGTGGAACTCATTTAAATACTGATAAGGTAGGGCATATTTGATGTAACCAAAAACCGATTTCGTCAGTTCTGCCAAATACCAATAGCGGGAATAAGTATGCCGAGGGCTAGAGAAATAATCATTGTTGTTGTTTTTCTACGAATGAGAACCGTAAGTAATGAACAAATTCCAATAGCATAAGTCACAACTGCATACATTTGAATAAGTCCTTGCCAATCAAACATAGAAGACCAAAAAGCGCTAATTCCATAGGTAGCAACAAGACAGATTAGCCAAAAAAGATGGATAGCAATCACTTTACCAAGGATAATTTGCTTGCGGGGGAGCTTAACAATTAACAATCGAATCGTACCGCTCTCCATTTCCCCATTTAAATAGTCATGAGAAAGAAGCAATACAAATAGGAAACCAAAGAAGAATACAAGAATCAGTGTTGAAGCCGAATAACCAAGTGCATCTACTTCTAGTTCACTGCCAAAGTCAGAAAGCAAAGAACCGATAAAATAAGATGATCCAATAAAAAGGATTAGAACAACGATTGCTTTGATGCTTTTCATCATTTGAAAAAACTCATTTTGTATGATTGCGATCATAATTGAACCTCTTTCTATATAAAGTGATTATTCCTTCAACTGCAATTAAGCTAATACAAATGAAAAGCAAGTATGGGTGCCATTGTCCGGGTACAAGCCAATTAAATCGAGCGCAAATAAGCATAATCGCACATAGAATAAATAGAATAGACAAGCCTTTCATTAAATCCCCTCCTACATAATTAAGTTTGGCAGATGATCGTTACTTAGTATGCAAAAGCAGCTCACGTTTTCCTCACGTTTTTGCATGGCTGTTGATCTTCTCGTTATCTTTTGGTGGTACAATTGTTGCTATGGATAAGGAGAAAGGGAGGGTGAAGATGCAGACGAAAATGAACCTCTTGCTCGTTGAAGACGATGAAGCGATAGTCACGATGCTTCGGACAGTCTTAAAAAAAGAAGGGTTTACGTCGTTAGACCGTGCAGCTACTAAAAAAGAAGCACTGCGTTTATGCGACACGAATGCGTATGATTTTATGTTGTTGGACGTCACACTACCAGATGGCAGTGGACTTGATCTTTGTAAAGAAATAAGAGCGAAAACAAATGCGGTTATTTTGTTTGTTAGTGCGAGAGATTCTGACTTTGATAAGCTTACTGGCTTTGCATTAGGAGCAGATGATTATATAACAAAGCCCTTTAATCCGCTTGAAATTGTGGCGCGGATTAAATCGAGAATCTATCGGGTTGGCCATGAACAAACTAGCAAAGTTCATCCGGCATTTGTTTACCATGATTTCACTGTTGATCCTCGGAGCGGCACTCTAGTTGTAAGAGGGGAAGAGGTTACCTGCCCAGCTCAAGTGTTCCAACTCTTGCTTCATTTTTGCAATCATCCAAATCAAGTGTTCAATAAAGAACAATTATACGACCAAGCATGGAATGGGCATTATTATGGCGATGATCATACGGTAACGGTTCATATCCGTAGGTTGCGGGAAAAGATCGAGCTGATCCAAGTAATCCACGTTATATTTTGACCGTTCGCGGTCTTGGTTATAAATTTATCGCTAATAAGGACCGCGAGCAATGAAGCATTTTCGATGGCGGCTACGGTTGAAGTTCATTAGCCAATACAGTGTTATGCTTTTTATAGTAACTCTATTAGTTTGTGTTGGTTTTCTGTTTCTAGGTTTCTATTTAGAGGAGTCTGACATACGCACCGATTTTCAGCGCGAAGGTTTGCGTTCATTAGGAGAGGGTGTGTATATGCCATTAATTGATGAAGATCCAGAATTAACGCATGAAATTAAAAATGAAACAGAAGATCGAAATGGATGGATTCAATTAATTAATGAACAAGGTACCGTAATAGACAGCTATCAAAGTGATGAAATCGATGAGGAATTAAAATCAACTTATACACTGCAAGAGTTGACCGCTTATCAAGAAGGGGAGAACGCACCTCCTTATGAGTTATCTACATACTTAATCACGTATAAAGACGGACCGTCTTATTACTTGCTCTACGGTGAGCACTCACAGACGGCCCCCCTAATGGAACTTGTGCTAGCTAACGGACTTAATTCAGATCTTAAAAAGACATTTGAGAGCGTAGATGCTTGGGCTTACGTGTTTGAAGGAAGAGAAGTAGTAGGGAGTTTAAATGCACCAAGTAAAGAAACACCAACTCTCGGAACAGTCGTTGAGCACGTCCGTTATCCTGATCGATTTGGCGCAAATGTTCAAGTTGATGAAGGTGAAGATGGTCTTACGTATGTTGTTTATACCCCGACACAAAGAGAAGTGGGGATGGACGAATTTCAACAACGGGTATGGATAGCCTTTGTAGGGTTAATCTCTATAGTCGCCGTTGCACTCATTTTTGCGTCATTTTGGTTTAGCCGAACGTTTGCAAAACCGGTTCAAACAATTGTCAATTCGCTTGATCAATTGAGTAAGGGTAAATACGAGACAGTACACGCCGATAAAATGGGTTTAAAAAAGAATGGGAAATATCGGAAGCCTTACAAATTATATCGAGAGTTAAATGATTCGTTGCTCCTTTTATCGATGCGTTTAAATGAGGCTGAAGAAAAACGAAGGAACTTGAAGCGAGCAGGAAGATTGCTTATGGGTGTTTCACATGACATGAAAACACCACTGTCAACAATTCAAGGGTACGCCTTTCTGCTTGCTGATTCATCTTACATATGGACAAATGCTGAATTGCATGATATCGGTTCAGCGTTAAAAGAACGTTCAGAGTTTATGTCGGCGTTAATTGATGATCTTAGTTTAACTTACCGACTTGATAATGGATCGTTGCCAATTACAAAAGAGAAAGTACAGGTAGGAACGGAATTGAAATCAATTGCAAGATTGATGGGCCAACAAATGAATGGAGGTTCCATTTCAATTGATTGTACAGAGCAATTGTGGTTAAACGCTGATCCAAGATGGTTTAAACGAATTCTAGAAAATCTGATTAAGAATGCATTTGTTCATAATGGACCTGGTACAAATGTAGGGATACGAGCGGACATGAAAGAGCAGTTGTTATCAATTGTCATTGAAGATGATGGTAACGGAATGGATGAGGAGACAAAGCATCACTTGTTTGACCGTTATTATCAGGCTCCACTGAAACACCCGGCAGTGGACTTGGGTTAACGATTACACGACAATTAGTCGAACATCATGGTGGGACAATTTCGATTGAAAGCAAAGAAAGAGAAGGTACGACGGTAACTTTGCTGATGCCAGCTGATTAAATAAGAATAACGATGCGATCACAAATGAACAAAGAAAGAGGGCAACTCCAGTTGCCCTCTTTCTGTTATCTATTTATTCTTCGCCTTGGCTTTCATCTTCTTCTAAGTCAAGGTCGCCAAGTAATTCATCCCCAAAGTCACTTGCGTCAATTGCATTATCTAGTGCTTCTTGAGGAATTTCAATTTCTTCAATTTCGTTAAATGATGAGTAAGTTCCTTCTGCGTTCCCAGTCATGTTAATTGTTGTGCCCTCTTCTTCCATGATAACGTCATAGCTCATTTCCATTTTTTTTTGATAGAACGTTTCTTTATTGACATAAATGGTGTAAGTCATATTCTCAAGTTCGAATAGCTCCATTGTTTCTGCTAGTTCTTCTTTAGAAAGACCCATATCCTCTTGGCCCATCTCCATAAAAGATAGAACAAGCTCATTTAATTCTTCATTTGCTCCTTCAACATGGAGAACGTAGAAATCATCGTCTTCTTTAAGTGTGATATGTTCCGAGAGGTCTTGCATCATTGCCAGCTGTTCTTGTGTATCTAACTGCATTTCTTCAGCTGCTGAAAGGTCATCGCTCATGTCAATCATAAACCATTCTGTTCCGAGTGGGTTTTGCATGTAGAATATGCCATCCACTATGTACTGGCTTGTTAAAAAGTCCATCCCCATTTCTGGTGAAGACACCGTTGTGTTCATTGAAAGTGCTAATGGCTCTTGAATGGCATCTGCTTGAATGGCAAGACCCATTTCCATCTGTTCCCCATCAGCATCAATAATATAATCCATTGTTAGGTCCATTTGAAGACTGTTCACTTCTTCCATTGCTTCCGTCGTTTTTGCTAGGACATCTGCTGCAGTTATTGCTTCTTCCTGTTCTCCTGCACCCGTTTCTGCGTCAGTATTTGCATCTTCCGTGTTGTTATCGCTTCCACACGCAACCAACATAAGTGTAGTAAAAGGAATAAGCATAAATCCAGTCATCTTTTTCATAAAAATCTCTCCCCTGATGTTCATTTTGGTGTGATTGTAAATCGTACCAATAATTCCATTAACCACTATAATTCAGAAAAGCTCCAACAATCAACCCCTGTTTTAAACAGATTTTTCCTTTAATTAAATATAAAAAGAGTGAAAATCCCGCCGCAAGCGCGTTTAAGCTTGTTTAAATGAATAGAAAAAAAGTGGAAATATTGTTTGACAACCAATTCATTGCAGCGTATAGTAAGAACTAATTTTAAACAGGAGGCTTTATAAAAATGATTGATTCAGTCAGATTACGTTTATCCTATATGAACAACTAATTTCATATGTTCAAGGGCTCTGTTCTTATGCAGAGTAAACGGAATCAGTCTGTCCATTTTTATATTTCTTCTACGGTCTAAACAGGTGGAGAGAGGCGGATGAATCTGCCTTTTTTTCTATATTCGGAGACACCGAGGTTTTTTTGTGTCCCTTAATAGAATGGAAGACAACCGTTTACGCTTAAGCTACAGGCAGAAAACCTGTAGCTTATTTGTGTAGGAAAATGCCTGTCAAAAACGAGGAGGCGAAACCAATTGAATAAACAGGACGTAAAACAATTAGCAAATGAGCACGGACTATACGTACAAGAGGAAACAATCAAATTAAATGAATCGGGGCTAGATTTTCAAGTTGCCCATGCAAAAGATGCACAGGGCAGAAATGGATTCTTCGCATTCCACGACGTGCCGATTCGATGCGCTCAGCTAAAGTCGAACAGAAAATGCTTGATGTGATTAACAAGTATGTGTCGTTTGAATCACCGCTTTGGACTATTTACACAGACAGGCTTATTGCATACAAACAGCTTTCCGGTGTACCGGCGGGAACGGTTGACCCGGCAATCCAAAATTATGTATGGGAATTAGATGTTGAGAACATCCCTGATGCTTACCATCAAAGTCTTGGGCGTGTATTGGCAGAGCTTCATCAAGTCCCAATTAAAGATTTGTCTAGTGCAGGGTTCACAGTTCATACAGCTGATGAAGCGAGACAGTCAATGAAACAGCGAATGGACCGTGTCAAAGGCACATTAGGCGTAAGTGATGAGCTGTGGGAAAAATGGCAAGCCTGGTTAGAAAATGAAGCAATGTGGCCAAAAACAACTGGTTTAAGCCATGGAGATGTTCATCCCGGCCATGAATTGATAAATGAGCAATCAGAGATAACGGGTTTAATTGACTGGACGGAAGTAGCGGTGACAGATGTGTCGAGAGATTTTGTGACACATTATATGGTTGCAGGAGTTGAGGGACTTGAAAAAGCGCTTGCTGCATACGCGCAAGCAGGTGGAAATACGTGGCCGCTTATGAAAGAGCACATCATTGAACTCACAAACGCCAATGCCGTTGGTGTAGCGGAGTTTGCCGCCGTTTCAGGATCGAAGGAATATGAAGAGATGGCGAAACAAATGCTTGGTGTAAGCGAGATGGAAAAGAACGAGTGAATCCACGTTTGACGAGGGACTAGGGTAAGATCCTGTTCCTCGTTGCTTGTTCTAAGGAAGGAAACATACAAATGAATAAAAAGAATAATAGTTCAAAACTTGGAAGTGAACCAATCGGAAAGCTTCTACGTGATTTATCTATTCCAGCAATGATCGGAATGTTTGTAATGGCACTTTATAATGTCGTTGACGTCATTTTTATTTCCTATGGCGTGGGCATTGAAGCGGTTGCTGGGTTAACGATTGCCTTTCCGGTTATGATGATTATAATGGCTGTTTCAGCCGCAGTTGGTATCGGCGGAGCTCTGTTATTTCTAGGAGACTAGGTGAAAACAGAGAAGAAGAGGCAAATAATGTGTTTGGAACCGTGATTTCATTGATTCTGCTCATTAGCGGGGCTGGAGTCATTAGTGCTTTTTTCTTCTTAGAAGATTTACTCATTCTGTTTGGAGCAACACCAGAAATCTTGCCATACTCGTATGATTATATGTTTCCAATCATGCTTGGGACGGTTTTCTTTGCCTTTACCTTTGCGACGAATAATATAATTCGTTCGGAAGGGAATGCACGTTTTGCGATGGTGACAATGATCATTCCTGCCGTTTTAAATATCATTTAGATCCGATTTTTATTTTTACTTTAGATATGGGCGTGCAAGGTGCAGGGGTTGCGACGGTTGTTGCGCAAGGATCGATTAGCATTTATATATTACGTTATTATTTAAAAGGGAATAGCTCATTGAATTTGAGCTGGTCCAATATTACGCTTAAATTTTCGCTTGTGAAAGAAATTCTATCAGTAGGCTTCCCTGCATTCGTCCAACAAGCATCAGGTAGCTTAATGATGATTGCGATTAATGCGATGCTCATCCAGCATGGAAGTGATTTACATGTTGCGTCTTTGGGATCATTCAGCGAATTATGATGTTCACCGTTATGCCAATGATTGGTGTCATGCAAGGAATGATGCCGATAGTCGGATATAATTACGGGGCGAAAAACTTTGAGCGGATGAGAGAGACAATTTGGTTGACGCTAAAAGTTGTTGTTCTCTGTTCGATCGGTGTCGTCTTTATTATGATGGCGTTCCCGTCCTTGTCGATGCGGATTTTCACAAATGATTCCCTCGCAATTGACGCTGGTACAACCGCGATGCGCATTATGTTTGCTGGTTTCTTCTTAGCTGGCGTTCAGATTGTGGCCGGAGCTTGTACCAAGCGCTTGGTAAGCCGTTGCCAGCGTTAATTTTATCATTGTCGCGCCAAATCATTTTTTTTTAATTCCTTTAGTGTTAATTCTACCTCAGTATTTTTGGTATCGTTGGTGTGTTTATGGCCTTTCCAATTGCTGATGTACTGTCATTTATTCTTTCGTCAGCATTGTTGTATCGCGATCGTGACACGATTTTGGTGAAGGGTAAGGATGAAGAAGAAATTGTTTTAGAGAGTGAAGAACAAATTAAATAAAGACTTGAGCATGATCTGGAGCTTAGACTTCCGGTCATGCTTTTTTTGTATGTAAAAAGTTTAGAAAAAAGATAAGAAATGGTTTATGAAATGATTAGATACGACAAGTAAGCTTAAACGGAATTAAAAGAAATCACTTGAAAGGAGCAGAACGATTATGGAGCGCATCTTAAAACGATTCGGTAAACAAATCACTCATTTTAGGTGGGTAGTTATTGGATTATGGCTTATGCTACTTGTTTTTGGCGGGTATTACGCAACCCAAGTTGGTTCACATTTAACAGGGGGAGGTTGGGGAGTTCCTGGTTCAGATTCAAATCAAGCATATGAGGTGCTGTCAGAAGAATTTGAATCAAGAGATGCAACATCCTTAACGTTTGTTATGAGCCATGAAGTCTATCAAGTCGGCTCAGACGAGTATACAGAAGCGTTTAAATTAGTGTCTCAATCGCTGCAAAATGAACCAGAAATTGATCAAGTTTACACGTGGTTAGACGTAGAGGAAACGACGAGAGGACCATTTGTATCTGAAGACGCGTACACGAGTATCGGTTTTATTGAAGTAAACGTAGATGAGGGTTTTGCCCAAAAAGTTTTACCGGATATTCAAGAACGTTTAACGGCATCGCTTGGTGAATCCGGTTTTGAGGCAACGATTTTAGGTGCACCTGCTTTCTGGGGTGAAATGAATGAACTTAGTCAAGCAGGTTTAGAAAAAGCGCATTTCTATGCATTTCCAATTATTGTGATTGTTTTGCTGTTTGTGTTCCGGTCCGTTGTTTCATCGATTACCCCGTTGCTCTTGTCGGGTTTTTCGATTGCGGCATCCCTTGGAATTCTTCATTTTATCGCTCAAGGTATGGAATTATCGATCTTTGTTCTTGATGCAGCTTTAATGCTTGGCATTGGAGTTGGAATCGATTTTGCTTTAATTTTTGTTAAACGGTTTAGAGAGGAGCTTGAGAAATCAGGTGATGACACCGCTTTGGCTGTGTCAGAAACGATGGGAACAGCGGGCCATGCGATCCTTTTTTCTGGCATTACAATTATTGTAGCAATGTCAGCGGTTTTATTTGTGGACATCGCAGCAGTCCGTTCGATTGCACTTGGTGTCATTGTTGTTGTCTTCTTCTTAATTCTTACGAGCCTAACGTTGTTGCCAGTGTTTTTAACAATTGTAGGACCTAAAATCAATGCGTGGAAAGTTCCTTTTCTACCAATTAAAGAAGCGCGGCAGAACGAAAAAGGAACGTGGTATCGTCTTGCTCATCGTGTGATGCGGCGACCGGTTCTTTATTTAACGATGTCGGTTGTCTTTTTGCTCGCCTTGGCTTGGCCAGCGCTTGAGCTGGAAGTGTCAACTCCTGATGCGCGCATGTTGCCAGAGGATACGCAAGTTCGCAAAGGGTTAAGTCATTTAGAAGAGGGATTTGGTATCGGTTACTCAGCACCAATTCAAGTGGTTGTCTCGGCAGAGGAAGGGCAGTTAATTGATGAATCAGGACTTGAGGAATTACAGAATATCGTAGCTAAAATAGAAGAAATGGACAATGTGGAAGGGATAACATCTCTTTTTTCCTTGTTCCCTAATTTCACTGTTGAACAGATTGAGCGATGCTATTTAATCAAAGTGAATGGTTAAGTGATGATGAGCGGATGTTGCTTGATCGAAGTCTTGGAAAAGAAGGCGATGTGGTTGTTTTGGACGTTCTTTCAAATGATTATTCGTCGAGTGAAACAAACCGGACAATTGTGGCCGATATTCGTGAGAGCTTTGTTTCAACAAATGGATTAACCATTTTTGTAGGAGGAGAAACAGCCGAAGGGATGGATACAAGCCAGTCGCTAAACGAACGGTTGACAAGCGTATTATTATTCACGCTTGCGTTTATTTTTATCGTGCTTATGTTTACTTTTAAAAGCATTTTACTGCCGCTAAAAGCGATCATTATGAATCTATTGTCTCTAGCCGCTACTTATGGGGTTCTCGTTGCGATTTTTCAATGGGGATGGGGTTCAACCATTTTTGGTTTTGGAGAGTTTGGATTTATTCAAAGTTTTATCCCGATTCTATTATTAGGATTGCTCTTTAGCTTAAGCACAGACTATGAAGTATTTCTGCTTAGCCGTGTGAAAGAAGAGTATATGAGAGGAGCTAGTAATGAGGAGAGTGTAGCTTTAGCTTGAGAAAACAGCGCCAATGATTTCTGGTGCTGCACTCATTATGGTGGTCGTTTTTGGCTCGTTTGCCTTTGCCGGTGTGTTGCCGATGCAACAACTAGGTTTTGGCATGGCAATCGCAATTGCTCTTGATGCGACGGTTGTGCGACTATTTCTTGTTCCTGCGGCAATGAAACTAGTAGGGGATTGGAATTGGTGGCATCCCTTTAAGCAAACAAAGCAAAGGGAGAGGAAACGTTCAATAAGTTAAGAGAAAGGAATAAGCCTCTGGTCTTAAGAATCGTTTATAATAAGTGAAGCAAGGAGAAAGGGGAGTATACGAAATGTCGATTCGTTTTAAGCTAATTATTTCCTACGTATTAATGACGATCATTCCAATTGTGTTGTTTGTACTCTTTCTCCATTTGCTGTTTCATCTGTTTTTGACAAATGTGGAAGAAATGCAGGAATATTACCAGTTAGAAGATGAAGAATCGATTGAAGCGTTTTTTTATGAGGATCTCGCTTTGATTACAGAAGTAAAGCAAGTGGTCCTCGCAAATCCAGCGCAATTACTAAATTCATCTTTTGTAAAGACATATGAAGAAAAACTTGAACAGAGACAGATGGCTATTCTTGTTCGGAAAGGACAGGAAATCACAAACGGATCTAACCTTGAAACGAATGAGCTTGTTTCTGGATTACCCGGCCATAACTTGGGAGTAAATCAAGTTTCTGCAAACCATCAAGGCCATATTGGTGAAGATGATTCTTCTTGGCTTTATACGGGGGTTGATTTCTACTTTGATGATGGAGACGAAGGGACGGTTTTTATTACACTTGATGTTAAACCCGTTCAATCATTGATTACCGATGCTGTTCCACTGTTAATCGCTGGTTTTGTACTTGCCTTTTTGTTAGCTAATGGACTTATTACATATGTGATTTCCAGACAATTCATTCGACCCCTTAAGAAACTACAACTATCTGCGGCAGAAATCGCCGAAGGAAATTTAGCTCAAGAAACAGGTGTTGTACAAAAAGATGAAATTGGCCAATTAGCATTGGTGTTTGATGAAATGCGCGAAAAGTTAAAGAGGTCAGAAGACTTGCAGGAGCAGTACGAAGAAAATCGCAAGAAGCTAATAAATAACATCTCACATGATTTAAAAACACCAATTACTGCGATTAAAGGACATGTGCAAGGCATTACTGATGGAATCGCTAAGGACCAGAATAAATTAGATAAATATGTGCAGGTCATACAGCGAAAAGCCACAGAAATGGATCGACTTATTAATGAACTCTTGCTTTTTTCTAAGCTCGATTTAAACAGCATTCCCTTTCAGTTTGAAAAAGTGAAGGCGTCTGACTATATAAGTGATATTGTTGAAGCGGCGCGAGTTGAATATGGTGGAGTTGAAGTCACGATGGATTTGCAGATCGATGCCGAAACATCCATATGGGCAGACCGGGAACAACTTTATAAAGTGTTTGCCAATTTGCTTGCAAACAGTGTGAAATTTATGGATAAAGACAGAAGAAAAATGGATATTCGCGTATTAGAAGAACATAGGTTTTTAAAAGTAACCATTATCGATAACGGGAAAGGCATAGGAGAAGAGGATTTGCCCTCTATCTTTGACCGTTTTTACCGCGTGGAAACATCTAGAAACGCAGAATTAGGTGGAAGTGGGATTGGCTTGGCCATTGCGAAACAAATAATAGATGCACATAATGGAGAGATGGGTGTAACGAGTAAACTTGGAAAGGGAACGGCCATTTACTTCACGGTGCCACTGGCGCCATAAGGAGGTATATGAAGCGCATATTCATTGTAGAAGATGAAGAAAGTATTTCTGAATTACAAAAAGATTATTTAGAGATAAACGGATTTGAAGTCGAGATTGAACATAATGGGAAAGTCGCATTGACGAGAGCGTTAACAGAAAGGTTTGATTTAATTGTTCTTGATGTGATGTTGCCAGAAATGGATGGCTTTGCAGTTTGCAAGGCAATCAGACAAGAAAAAGAAATCCCCATCCTTATGGTGACTGCAAGGGTGGAAGAAATTGATTTTATGAGAGGGCTAGGACTCGGGGCAGATGATTATATATTTAAACCATTTAATCCGAACCACCTCGTTGCTAGAGTGAAAGCGCATCTTACTAGGTATGATCGACTGGTGGGTATGAATGAAGTTACGCAAGAACAAACGATGATTGGACGATTATGTATTGATCACAATGCCAGAATTGTTCAATTAGATGGAGAACCGATTCAGTTACGTGCAAAAGAATATGATTTGCTTACTTTTCTTGCAGGAAACCCTGGTCAAGTGTTTACGAAGGAACATCTTTACGAACGGATTTGGGGAATGGAGCGATTAATGAGCTAAGTACTGTAACGGTTCATATAAAAAAAATCCGTGATAAATTGCAGCGGAACGAGACTGAGTTTGATCAAATTGAAACGGTATGGGTGTAGGGTACCGATTTAAACGATAGTATGTAGGAGAGAATCGATGAATTCAACAAGTGTCGATTCTTTTCTGAATTTACTTGACTAAACTTTGTTTCATCGCGTATAGTGAAGAACAACTACTTTGCAATGCAAGATAGTTGTTTTTTTAAATAACTATCTGGTAATGCAAAGTAGTTGTGTTAGGAGGGAACTACATGGCAATTCGAAGCCAATTATTAAAAGGGGCTTTGCAAGCTGCGTATTATCGGTCATTGATAAAGAGCCTGTCTATGGCTATGAGCTCGCCCAAAAGTTGAAGGAAAGTGGCCTTCCAGAAATTAGTGATGGTACAGTCTATCCTATATTATTACGGCTACAAAAAAACAAGCTTATTTATAGTGAAACGAGACCTTCAATGACAGGTGGACCAAAGCGCAAGTATTATTTCATGACTGAAGGGGGCAAGGAAGAACTAAAACAAATTTCAGACGAATGGGAAGCACTATCTATTCCAATATCAACTCTATTGAGGGGGACTGTAAGTGGCGAAAGAGCGAGTGAAAGAGCTGATAGATGAGAACGGTCAACTGCGTGAACAATTGACGGAGGAAAATAAACAAGTCTATGAAGATATGCTTCTCTATATTCGAACGGATCTTCGAATTGCAGAATACGAGAGTGAGCAGATTTTGCTTGAACTATTAACACATATGTTAGATACGCAAGCCAAAGGGATGATGCGACGGCTATCTTTGGTGATAACCTAAAGGCATACGCCGACGAACTGATCGCGGAATTGCCTAGTGAGCGAAAACGGAATGTTGTTGCATTTGTATCGGTCCAGGCAGTTGAACTTCTCGGCTACCTAGCGCTAGTACAAGGAATCATTATGATGATTCTCATATTGATTGGAAGGGAAGCGCCGCCATTAACAATAGGGAATCTTTTATTTATGTTGTTGTTAAGCGGGTCTGTTGTTGGGGTAGGAGTATGGTCTATTTTCAAACTAATGCGATCAGATTTATTTACCGGTAAGGCAAATAGTAAGATGACTTATGTGAAAGCAGGCTTGCTTGGTGCCCTTGGCTTTGGCGTTATTTTAATTGTTGCATATTTTATGCCTGACTGGGGTTTTGAGATAACGGTCGAGTGGTGGGTGTATCTTGTGATTGGAACTGTATTACTAACAATCGTGAAAATAGTTCGAATGAAAGAACATAAATTACGTTCAACTGATGGAGCTATATAAAAAACAATAACATCGAGTTTTATATACAATAGGGCGATTAGCTCACTCACTGATAAATATTGATTTTTCTTTTGGATCACTTAGGGACTACTGCCATGTTTGTTGCTGATCGTTATGTGAACTTGATTTAAATTGGTTAAACTGTGTTAAGAAAGTAATTAAATTTCACTTACCAAAAGGTAATACCAATTAAGGAGCCATTACTGCAGGAAAAGTAATGGCTATTTCACTTAATTAATGGTGGTGTTTAGTTTTGGAACCTATTTATGAATTTTTTACACTCTCTTAATTAAGTGTCTTATTTGCGATTTCGTGAAAGGATCTTCCAAACCATTTTTGTTTCCAAAAAAGGGACTATTCCATTATGATAGAGTGATATAGATTGAAGCGGATTTGTTTTTGGTGTTAAATTGAAAACTCATTCGAAAGAGCAAGGAGGAAACCAACGTGCAAGGAGTTTGCATACGAATTGATAAAGGTGAAGGGTTCTCTGCTGATCCGCATGTTTCGTTGGTGCAAAGCGAAATGATTATTGGACGTTCTAGGGGGGAGCAGGGGTATAAGACGGAATCGGCCCTTTTTTTTCCTAACCCCTACATATCTAGGCGACATGCAAGAATACAAGAGGAAGATGGACATTACTCTATTATGGATTTAAATAGCAAACACGGGGTTAAAGTTAACGGAGTGACTCTGGAAAAAATCGTTTCTTTCCGTTAAACCACCGTGATTCAATCGAGCTCGCTAAGGGTATTGTTGAACTAACGTTTTTAAACCCAGATGAAAACAATGATCTTACGAGAGAACTCGATATTAGAATGATTGCTTCAAGACTTAATGTGGACAAAGCAAGACGCCAAGTAACGATTGATGGCAAACGGCTCGCATTAAGTGGCAAACATATGGAATTGCTACTTTGCTTATACGAAAATCGAAACCAAGCTGTCAGCTATGAACATTAAAGCGAATTGTCTGGCCAGAGCGACTTGCTGATAGCGACGAGGCTACCCCTGATGTAGGCAAGGAAGAGATAAACGCGCTAGTCTATCGTTTGCGACAAAAGCTTGGTGAGTACGGGAACTATGTCGTGACAATTCCAAGATATGGGTATATGTTAGAAATTGATAAGAACTAGGAGGAAGCCTCCTATCGTTTTTGTAAACAGAAAAATGAAAATCTTAACATGGGACTATGATGGATTCATCATCTTTGTTCCATGTTTCTTTTTGTAGAAGCTTGCTAAGATAAGGTTGTAGAGAAAAGGGGAGTAGAAAATGAAGAAGTTAATCATAACGGTTTTCTTAGCGGCTATTGGTACTACTTTTTTACTTTTCCGCGAAGATCCAGAGCCAATAGAAGCAAGCAATACAGAAAATTTATTGGAAATTGGGGAAAGTAAGGCAGCAGCAATATTGGAAGATAAAAATGCGGCTTTTGTGCTTAGTGATGTAACGCAAAGAAGGTCGTTTATATATAACAAAGATCGTGCCTATCAAAGTTTTGCGCCACAATCGACTTTTTAAAATACTTAATGCATTAATTGGATTAGATACAAAAGTTGTGGAAGATGAGTATGCAATTAAGTATTGGGATGGAGTAAAGCGTGAAATCGATGCATGGAACCAAGACCATACTCTTGGTTCCGGTATGAGACATTCCGTTGTTTGGTATTACCAGGAATTAGCGAGGGAAATCGGCGAATCAGAGATGAAAGAAGGTCTTGTAAAAGCTAATTATGGAAACAAAGATATAAGTGGTGGGATTGATGAGTTTTGGTTGAGTAGTTCTCTCCAAATATCACCGGTAGAGCAAGCTCACTTTCTTGCTGCCTATATCGGGAAGAATTACCGTTTAATGAGCATGCGCAAAAAACGGTTAAGCGGATGATGATTGAAGAAGAGGGAGAGAGTTATACTCTTTATGGAAAGACAGGTCAAGGCGATGGAATTGGATGGTATGTTGGGTTTGTTGTGAAAGGCGATCAAGCTTATAGTTTTGCCACAAACTTGGATGGGACGAGTGCGGAGGCGAAAGAAGCAACTCAACAGATCTTAAAAGAATTTCAATTAGTAGAGGATCAGGATGTGGAAGAACCAGATAAATAAGAGCCAATTGGCTCTTTTTATTTTGCATAAGTAAAATCCATTCTTTATGGGTATATAAGAGAAGAATACACTTGTCTAAAAAGAAATCGTACAATAAACTGTGAAAGTGGAAAAGCTGATTTAAATGAAGGGTACGATCTGTTACAATTAAATACGGACGGGAAAAATAATGTTTCTGTCTTTAAAAAGGAATGGTGTCATGGAAAAAACATCAATTCAATCCGACATAGCAAGTTATGTTGGCAAGCTATTACGGGATCATTTTGGAAAAGGTCCTTCTTCTGTATATGTTTCAATTAATAAGCCTTTTGTAACTTTGCACATAAGGGGTTTCCTCGCACCAATGGAGAGAGTCCTAATTGCACAACAACAAGAGTTAAAAGTAGAAGAAGTTAGAGACCATCTTATGGAAGAGTTAATTCCTGATTTGAAAGTGACGCTTACAAGCCATTTGGGTGAGAGTGTAAAAGAACTCTTTTATGACTGGTCACTTGAGAACAGTTCAGGTATGATTCTTTGTGTTCTCGATAACGATCAAGCAATTAAAGGAATGCAAAACTACGAGGAAAAAGAAGCGATTCATGAAGAAGTTGCTCACGTCAGTCAATTGGCAGAGAAGTTACCAATATTTGTTGATTCTTGTTTTGTCAATGAACGAACGTTGCTCATTAAACGCGAAGGCATCCTAGTACGAATTGAAAAAGAATTAATAAAAAATGGGTTTGAAGAGGAACTAAAATTAACAAAAAAAAGGCTAGAAAAATCTCTTTTACTGGAAAGCAACATACATGATTTACTGCAAGCTGATATTGTAGATTGTTATGTTGATTGGGATTTTGAAGCGGATTCCAGTTATATTCTTTTCACTCTGAAAAAATAGCATATAGGCAGCAATGAGCCGGATGAGTAAAGCCGGAGATAAGCCGAAAGGGATGATTAAATGAATCCTTTTCGGTTTTTTTACGTATAAAAAATGCATACCTCGCATTAAGGGAGGAAATAAAGTGAAGTATTTGATCGACCATACGACGCAACTAATTCACCGAGCATCGCAAATAAGCGACGCGTGTCATGTACATACAACGGTGGCGAATGAACGAGAAATGGCACAAGAAGAAGCATATATAAAACAATTAGAATCCAATAACTATAAAAAATGTGAGCAGTGTCATATGATATAATGCCTTGTAAATTAAATGAATTAGGTATTCGTTTAATTGAACAGATTTATCGGCTAGGGTACGATGTCATAGTCGGACGTAGGAGGCGTTATACGTGAAACAAACGATAGCAGGAAAACAAGTAGCTGAATGGGTAAAAGCGTTACCGTTGCTTGATGAAGTGATAGCAACGAGGGAAGTCTATTGGATGAATTCGAACCAATTACCTGTTGATCAAGCACTAAAGAATGCAACGTTGACTATGAGTGACGTGAAGGAAGCGGAGCAGCGGTTGCGTCGTTTTGCACCGTATCTTGCGGTCGCCTTCCCAGAGACAAAAAGAACAGATGGCATTATTGAATCACCATTAAAAAAAAATTCCAGCAATGAAAAAACAATTAGAACACCGTTTTAGGGTCAAAATTCCCGGTAACCTTTGGTTAAAATGCGATAACGACCTGCCAATTTCAGGCTCCATTAAGGCACGGGGTGGCATTTATGAAGTATTAAAACATGCGGAAAGTCTATTGTTAGAAAATCAGCGCTTGCAAGAAACAGACGACTATTCGATTATAGCAGAGTCAAAGTTTAAGTCGTTTTTTTCCTCTTATTCCATTGTTGTTGGTTCAACAGGTAATCTTGGGTTAAGCATTGGAATCATGAGTGCAAAGCTAGGTTTCCAAGTAACAGTACATATGTCTGCTGACGCTAAACAGTGGAAAAAAGATATGTTGCGCGATCAAGGAGTAAATGTTGTGGAACATGTTGCTGATTATAGCAAAGCAGTTGAAGAGGGACGAGCGCAAGCTGATGCCGATCTGGACAGTTACTTCATTGATGATGAACATTCAGAAGATCTTTTTTTTAGGTTATGCGGTTGCGGCACTTCGTCTAAAAGAACAGCTTAAAGAAAAAGAAATTAGTGTAAATGAATCGAATCCACTTCATGTGTACCTTCCTTGTGGAGTAGGCGGGGGGCCAGGTGGCGTGGCGTTTGGTTAAAGCTTGTTTTTGGAGAGAATGTGCATTGTTATTTTGCAGAACCGACCCATTCCCCATGTATGCTTCTTGGTATGATGACAAGGGAACATAACGGTGTCTCGGTTCAAGACTTTGGGATTGATAATAAGACGGCTGCTGATGGACTTGCTGTGGGAAGGGCATCTGGTTTTGTTGGGCGCTTGATGGAACCTCTCCTTTCAGGTATCTATACAGTCGAAGATACAATTCTATACGAACTGCTCGCGGATATCGCCGATTTAGAGGGGATTCAATTAGAACCATCCGCATTGGCTGGTTTATATGGTCCGGTTCAATCAGCTAGAAAAAAGAAATTCACTGAACTTCAAGGAACACATATTGCCTGGGCAACTGGAGGAAGTATGGTGCCAAAGGATGTCATGATGATGGATTATCAAAAAGGAAAAAACGACAGAATCTAAGAAGATGAAAAGACGCAAAGAGCGCGGGTTAACCGCGTTCTTTGCGTCTTTTCTTGTGTTGTTCAAAATTCCAAGTAGAAAGAAATGCGGTTGCTGCTTGATAGCCGGATTGATAGAGGTCGTCCATTTGTGTAGCGCTTAATTCAAAATCGGTTGCGGTGATCTCGCCGGGATTGATCGTAATGGTTCGTTCAAGTGTTTCTCCTTTTAAATAACGGAGATCATGCGCTTGCATCATTGTCCGAAAGACATTGTAAGCTAAGTGAAAGGGGGTAGGGATTGTTGCCTCGGCGCTAATAGTATCTTTTAAAAAATGGAATCCAAAAGTTGGAAAGCGCGGATTCTTTGCATCAAACAACCAAATAGGAAAGTTGCTAAGCAAGGCACCGTCAATAATGTATGCTTTTTGTTTCTTCGTTTGTAAACGAACAGGACGGTAGAAAAAAGGGATAGATGTGCTCATCATAACAGCTTTAGAAATGGAAAACTTGGCAGGGTTTATATTGTATTTAGGCAAGTCATCCGGAAAAATGAGCATGCGACCATTTGTAATGTCAGAAGCAACAATTTTTAGTTTGCCGGCAGGTAAGTCGGCAAATGTGGAAATTCCTTTCTTTAAAAGAAGGTTGTGTAACCATTTTTCAATATAATCGTTTTGATACATACCCAAATGAATGATTAAATGAGCCATGTTTCCCACTAAGTATTCGATTTAACCATGTTTTTCCTCTTAATAGATGAAAGTCAATTGATTTAATTTGTTCATTGATTTCAGTGCTTTTGTAGCCAGCAGCAAGTAGGGATGCAATGATAGAGCCGACAGATGTTCCAGCAAGCCTGACCCATTCAACATTGTTCTCTTCCATCGCTTGAATCGCACCTGCAAAAGCAATACCACGAATGCCGCCTCCTTCAAAAACAGCATCTGCCTTCATTTCCTCACTCCTTTGCCAAACTTTTTTGGACAAGTAATACTTGTCTATTCTTAGCATATGTTCAAAAAACGAAGATGTTCTTCTTTTTAATAAGATTGATAACAGTACCTACAAAAGAGGGCATGCTGCGAATAAATAAAGATTTTTTATCTTTTATACATAATTTAGTGTTTGGTTGTCCATTTTATATAGAAGAAAGACAAAAACCAAAAAATGGAGTGAAGAAAAATGAATAAACGTTGGACAATGGCACTAGCGGTTTCACTTATCACAATTTCACTTGCTGCTTGTGGAAATAACCAAGATAATAATGAGCCGCAAGAACCAATGGATCCAAATGAAGATATGGAAATGAATGAACCAAACGACGATAACGTCGAAGGTCAAGGATACCGTCAAAGCAATATGCATGATGATATGCAAATGGGTGTATCAGACGAAGTGGCTGACCGTGTTGTGGAATTGGATGGTGTGAGTCATGCAACAGCTATTGTAGTAAACAAACATGCCTACATTGCTGTAGAAATGGAAGACGCTGCTCATGACGTTTCTGATGATTTAAAAGAACAAATTTCTGATAAAGCAAAGGAAACAGATGAAGACATTGAAAATGTCCATGTTTCGGCAAATCCGGATTTTGCAGAACGATTAAAAGGATACGGAGAACGCATTCAAAATGGAGAGCCAATTAAAGGTTTTGCAGATGAATTCATGGAGACAGTTAATCGAATTTTTCCAACTAGAGAATAGTAAAAAGGAAGCCATCATTTTGAACTGCCCCCTGTCAAGTAGACAAGTAAATAATGAACGTTTTACGATTGGCATGATTCCTCTGGAGTCATGCCATTTTTAATGTAATACGCTCTTCGTTATAGAAGTGCATATAAGCATCAACGTCACAGCTTAGCTCCTCAAACGTATGGTACTTCTTTAAGTAAAACATTTCAGGTTTTAACGTCCCCCAGAAAGCTTTCATCGGACCATTGTCGTTACACCTGCCCACACGT
>BAXC01000037.1 GCA_001310375.1 Bacillus sp. JCM 19041
GAACGTTGCCCGCTATTGCAGAGACACGGTAAAGGAGTGGCATTTGCTTTAGGAATAAAATGAGCTTCAAAATGAGATCACGTTTTAGATCTTAATCCGACCAATATAAGCCTTGTATCTCAGAGCGAGTCCTCCCCAAATAGCATCCCCGAAGAAAATCACCCCGGAGCAAAGAACGTTGCCAGCTATTGCAGAGACACCAAAAGAGGTCTTGTTTTTCTTTACATACAATAAGAGGTCCAATGTGCAAATCATGAATAAACCTTAGGGCCGAGCATCATACGCTCTTATTACGTCATACAACATGAGTAGACGACAAAGCGAGTTCTCCCAGAAAAGCTTCCCCGTAGAAGAACGTATCGGAGTAAGCAAAAGCAGAAGCCCATGAGTAGAAGTGGCATTGTCTCAAGAAATAATATAGAAACAAATGATGCTTATCGAAACGTTCTAGAAAAACCAAACAACTAGTAATTCATAGTGTTACACTAGCTAGAAGTTCCGTATGAAGTCGTAGTGTTTTTAACGATTGCATAAAGGATTGAATAAAAACATTAGCTGACAAACACTTAAAGAGGATCTTGAACATATACTAAGAAAAGTAGCGCGCTTTCTGTATAACGAGCGCACTTTTGGCGACACTTGTATTGGAGGTGGCGTATGAAAAAGAGTACACGTACCATTTATATCGAGTTAAAGAAACGCTGCGGCGTATGCGGAGAGAGACAGGGTTCTGTTTATTCTATTGGTTCACTTCTGATTTGCCAAAAATGTGAGTCTGATATCGTTTCATCAAATGCGAATGAGCCGGAATACAAACAGTATTTAGAGTCAGTTAAAGAAATATGGAAAGCATAATGGGCTTGCTGTGCAAGTCTTTTTTTCGTGACGCGGCAAATAATCTTCGCTAAAATAAAGGTAGCAAAGGATTGTGGTTTAAATGAAACGACAAACGCCAATTATAGAAGCGCTACAATTACATACAGATAAGAATCCATTTTCCTTCCATGTCCCCGGTCATAAAAACGGTGAGGTTTGGCCAGATTCATTAAAAGCTTTTGAAAAAATATTGTTATTTGATCAAACAGAGCTTGAAGGGCTAGATGATTTACATGATCCAGAGGGAGCAATTGCTGAATCCCAGGCACTGTGTGCGTCTTATTACGGGTCGAAAGAGACAAGCTACTTAGTCGGAGGATCGACAAGTGGGAATTTAGCTATGGTGTATGGCATATGCGATGAGGATGATCTTGTTTTCGTACAGCGTAATTCCCATAAGTCCATTATAAATGGTCTTGAACTCGCTCGAACAAAAGCGGTTTTCTTAGATCCAATATATGATCCGTATACAAATCATCCAGTTGGCATAACAGTAGATATCTTGGAAGAAGCATTGCTTCAATATCCGCGTGCAAAAGCACTGATTTTAACTTATCCCAATTATTGGGGCGTAGCGCTGGACCAATGTGGTGTGATTGCTCATGCAAAGGCGGCGGGGCTTTATGTGCTAGTAGATGAAGCGCATGGTGCTCACTTTCGATTAGGCGAAGCAGACTGCTCTACTCCGCCTTCAGCACTCTCACTTGGAGCGGATGTCGTTGTCCAATCCACACATAAAATGTTGCCCGCTTTAACAATGGGTGCTTGGATGCATTTTTCCGAAAAGATTCAGGAAGAAGGAAAAGCGCAAATCAAACGTGCCTTGGCCATGATTCAGTCCAGTAGCCCCTCTTATTTGTTACTTGCTTCACTAGATGCAGCGCAAGATTTTCTACGAGTAGATGGAGCACGTGCCTATAAAGAAGCACTAAAAAGTAGGGACCTATTTGTTGAGTGGCTAAAAAACCACCAACTTATAGAGGTTATAGAAAACGAAGACGGACTCTACCAAAAAGACCCGTTAAAGGTTACAATAAGAACAAAAGATGATCGGACTGGGGGCTGGCTACTTTCAAGATTAAGGGAAGCGGGTATTTGGGCTGAGATGGCGGATGATCATAGCGTTCTGCTTGTACTGGGACTTGGCGATACGGTCACAACCATGTATAAACGATTTGAGAAGCTTGATTGGCAACGACATAAGAAAGACCGTTTTTTTTCGACGAAAGAAGGAGTAGCACAACCGGTATCCGAATTAATAGATATGAAAAAGATGAATCATGCAAGTGAATGTGTTCCACTGGAAGCTGCAGTAGGAAGAAAAGCTGCTTCTGCCATTGTCCCATATCCCCCTGGCGTCCCACTACTAATTGAAGGGGAACGGGTGACGCCAGAGCACATTCAACAAATTAAGTGTTTGCTTCAGAACAATAGTAAGTTTCAAGGACAACAGCCAGATAAAGGATTACGTGTACAAATGCCAGGAGATGAAACATGAATAAAGGATTTTTTATTACAGATTGAAGGCGGAGAAGGTGCCGGAAAAACAACTGTTATTAATAAGATAGAAGATGAGCTTTTGCAAAAGAATTACCTAGTTGTACGCACGCGAGAGCCGGGTGGAGTTGAATTGGCGGAAAAGATCCGTGACATTTTGCTTCATACAAAGGAAATTGATATGGATGATCGGACAGAAGCTCTATTGTATGCTGCGGCGCGGCGGGAGCACTTAATGAAAAAAGTAGTTCCAGCATTAGAAAAAGGGGCGATTGTCCTTTGTGATCGATTTATTGATTCTAGCCTTGTTTATCAAGGGTTCGCACGAGGTATAGGAATTGAAGAAGTCAAAAGCATTAATGCCTTCGCAGTAGAAGGGTATATGCCTGATTTGACACTTTATTTTTCAGTTGATCCACAAATTGGACTTAGTCGTGTGAAGCAGGATCAAGTGCGAGATTGGAATAGGTTGGATCAAGAAACACTTGCTTTTCACAAAAAAGTGGAAGCAGGGTATAATCAAATTACGCAACAATTTCCAGAAAGGATACAGGTCATTGATGCAAATCAGTCAATGGATCAAGTACTAAGTGATACACTGGAAATCGTCATGGGGCATGTAAGAGTTTAAGACTTACTTAAAAGGGGTGTGAGTAATGAAACTGATCATTGCAGTTATTCAGGATAAAGATAGCACGCGTTTGTCAGATGCACTCGTTAAAGCAGATTACCGAGCTACAAAGCTTTCCAGTACGGGTGGTTTTTTAAAAGCCGGAAATACGACTTTCTTAATCGGGGTTGATGAGGAAGCGGTGGAAGATGTGATGGCTATTATTCAGAAAAATTGCCGCAGCCGCGAGCAAGTTGTCGCACCAATTTCACCTATGGGTGGAAATGCAGATTCCTATGTACCATATCCAGTTGAAGTCCAAGTAGGTGGGGCAACAGTATTTGTACTTCCAGTGGAACAATTTGAGCAATTTTAAAAGCAGGTGAAGTCCGTGCAATCATGGAATAAATGGCAAGAGGCACAGCCCCAGGTTGTGCCTCTGCTTATATCAAGCTTAAAAAAGAACCGCTTAGCCCATGCATATTTATTTGAAGGACAAGCGGGAAGTGGAAAACAAGCCATTGCTTTGTTAATGGCACAAAGCTTTTTTTGTCAGCATCGATACGGGGCGGAGCCTTGTTTAGAATGTACTGACTGCATCCGAATTAAAAATGGAAATCATCCTGATATTCATCAAATTAAACCGGATGGACAGTCAATAAAAAAAGAGCAAATCGAATATTTACAAAAAGAATTTTCCTATCGAGGGATGGAATCATCTTCAAAAGTTTATATTGTGTCTCATGTTGATAAAATGACAGCAAGTGCAGCAAATAGCTTACTGAAGTTTTTAGAAGAGCCACAAGGACAAACACTTGCGATGCTTCTGACAGAGCAAGGGGGTAGTATTTTACCAACTATTCGTTCAAGGGCACAACAGCTCAGGTTCCTACCGCCAACCAAAGAACGTGTAGCCGCTCAATTATTTGATTTAGGAATTGACCAGGGCCATGCAAAATTTCTTGCTTCACTTACAGGCAATCAGGAGGAAGCGCAGGCATTGGCAGAGGCAGACTGGTCTTTTCAAGCACGGAACGTAGTGTTACAATTAATGTATGAGCTTTATACAAGACCGGATTCTGCAATGTTAACATTAACAGATAAATGGTTGCCGTTAATGAAAGAACGGCAGCAGCAGGAAATGGGCCTTGAGATGATTGTTTTATGGTTGAGAGACCTTTTATATACGCAGGTTGGAAAGCAAGGTGAACTTGTCTATGCTGGTAACAAAAATCAGTTTGATGAGATTGCTCTCTCGACGTCACAGCGTGTAGTGAGCCAATCAATGGCGTACGTGCTCGAAGCCAAGAGAACTGAACGCCAATGTGTCTATACAACTAGTGATGGAGAGGCTGCTTTTCACAATACAGGAGGGCTAGTTTTGCACGAGGTTGTAGGTGTCCGATTTAAAAAAGCGGGCAAAATATATTATTTCTCTCCTGGACCGTTTCAAATAGCTGGTAATGAATCAGTAATTGTTGAGACGTCTCGAGGTGTGGAATACGGAAGAATAGTCGTGCCTCCAAAGTTTGTTGATAAACAAGACGTTGTTTTGCCGCTTAAACAAGTCATTCGGATTGCGACAGCGGAAGACACTGAAACTGTTAGAGAAAATCGACAGGCTGCAAGCGAAGCATTTAGTGTTGGTCATGCGAAGATTATAGAGCATGAGCTTGATATGAAGCTAGTAGACGTTGAATACACGTTTGACCGTAATAAAGTCTTGTTTTATTTTACAGCTGATGGGCGCATCGATTTCCGTGAGCTTGTCAAAGACTTAGCATCAATTTTCCGTACCCGGATCGAACTTCGTCAAATTGGTGTGAGAGATGAGGCGAAGATGCTGGGAGGCATCGGTCCATGTGGAAGAATGCTTTGTTGTTCAACGTTTTTAGGAGATTTTGAACCTGTATCCATAAAAATGGCTAAAGATCAAAACCTTTCTTTGAATCCAGCGAAAATTTCCGGGCTTTGTGGTCGTTTAATGTGCTGTTTGAAGTATGAAAATGACACATATGAAGAAGCTAAGAAAGAGATGCCAGATATCGGTAAACAAATTATGACACCTGATGGCAAAGGTAAAGTAATTGGGTTAAACTTGCTTGATCGTATTGTTCAAGTACAGTTGGCAGCTGAGCAGCAAATGCTTGAATATGCTTTTGATGAACTGATGAACCAAGAGAAAGTCACTTCAAAAGCAACGGAATAATGAGGTGAACGATGTGGACAAGAAAGCCATATTCATGCAGGTCTCGAGCTTGAAGAGCGCATAGGCGATTTGCACGATGAGCTAAGAGGCTTGAAAGAGCAATTGGCTTATCTAATAGAAGAAAATCATTATTTACACATAGAGAATGAAAATTTACGGAAGCGATTAGAACCAGAAAAGTCTGAACAGCTTCCTGATCAAGAGCGAAAGAAAATGGTTGGCGAAGGTCATGAAAACTTAGCTCGGCTTTATCAAGAAGGTTTTCACATATGCAATACCCACTATGGCAGCATAAGGCCTGAAGGGGATGACTGCTTGTTTTGCCTTTCGTTTTTGCATCAAAAATAATAACCGTACACCTCAAAAAAGAAGTCGGTCTCTTTTTGAACTCATGGTTCAAAAAGCCGGCTTTTTTTTGGACGATGAAAGGGGAACACTTTATGCTAAGAGAAGGAGAGCGAATCGATCGGATAGCCGGAACAAACGATCGGATTATTCAGGCTGATGATGTGTTTTCTTATTCGATTGATGCTATATTACTTGGCAGGTTTGCCTACGTTCCCATTCAAAAGGGACATGTACTCGATTTATGTAGTGGGAATGGCATAGTTGGTCTTGTCTTAGCTGAACGTACAAAAGGAAATATAACGATGGTTGAGCTACAGGAAAAGCTCAATGATATGGCGAATCGATCGATTGAAGAAAATCTATTGGCAAATCGACTTTCTTCAGTTTGTATGGATGTAAAAGAAATTCCGAGTCGGTTTCAGCAAGGTATGTTTGATACGGTTACTTGCAACCCACCATATTTCCCAATAGAAGCTAACAAACTAATTAAAGAACAAGAACATATTGCGCTCGCTCGCCATGAATTGGCGTGTACGCTTGAAGATGTTGTCGCAGCAGGAAGCTATGCATTAAAGCATGGAGGCAAGCTAGCTCTTGTTCATAGACCGGAAAGGGTTTCAGAGATGATTGCCGTTATGCAAAAAAATCGTATTGAACCAAAGCGCCTGCGCTTCTGTCATCCGAAAGTGGGCAAACCAGCAAATATTGTTTTAATGGAAGGCACTAAAGGTGGAAAACCTGGTTTAATTTGTGAATCGCCATTGATTATATATAATAAAGATGGCAGTTATACACATGCTTTTAAGCAGGAGTATTTTAGGCAGTGAACCATGTGATGTACGTGTTAGAATGTTGTGATGGAACATGGTATACGGGTTATACAAACGACTTTGAAAGCCGTTTAGCGAAGCATAAGTCAGGAAAAGGTGCCAAATATACAAGAGGACGTGGTCCGTTTAAAGTTATTTGGAAAGAAAGCTTTGCAACGAAAGAAGAGGCAATGAAGAGGGAGTATGCGTTTAAACGCTATACACGACAAAAAAAGGAAATGTACATTGCACGTAGAAAAGAGGAAGATGATGATTGAGCAAAAGAGCTATCAAGCAAATGGAGGAACGCTTTATTTAGTGCCGACACCAATCGGTAATTTAGAAGATATAACGTTTCGGGCAATACGAGTTTTGCAAGAAGCAGATTTGATAGCAGCAGAAGATACACGCCAAACCCGTAAGCTTACAACTCATTTCCAGATAGAGACACCACTTGTTAGTTACCATGATCATAATAAACAGCAATCAGGACCAGAACTAGTAAAGAAACTGCAAGAGGGACGGGTGGTGGCTCTAGTAAGTGACGCCGGCATGCCAGGAATCTCTGACCCAGGTGAGGAGCTAGCAAAGCAGTGTATTTCCCAGGGAATTCCTGTTGTTGCATTACCAGGTGCAAATGCCGCATTAACGACACTTGTTGCTTCTGGTCTTTCTGCGAAACAGTTTGTCTTTTGTGGATTTCTACCTAAAGGGAAGAAAGAACGTAAAGATGAATTGGAACGGTTAAATGCGTTTGAAGAAACGCTTTTATTTTATGAGGCCCCTCATCGTATAAGTCAAACTTTACAAGCTATACACGATGTTTTTGGGGAGCGCCAGGTTGCAATTGGTAGGGAGCTAACGAAGAAATTCGAAGAGTATCAACGGGGTACGTTAAGCGATGCAATTGAATGGGTAAAAACAGGGACGATTAAAGGTGAGTTTTGCATTGCTGTAAGTGGCAGAGAAGAATTGGTGGAAGAAGAGAGCTGGTGGTCTGCTCTTGATGAAATACAACATGTTGATCATTATGTAACCATTGGGTTGGCACAGAAAGAAGCCATTAAGCAGGTTGCTAAAGATAGAAGTGTACCTAAAAGAGATATCTACCAACTTTACCATCAATAAAAAAAGAAAAACCTGTCTTCTAAACAAGGCAGGTTTTAAAAACATTATTTGGTTGAAACATAATCTTGTAGCTGCTCAAGAATCGCTTCTGCACCTTGAGGGCTAAGAATAATTTTGCCATTTGCAAGAGAAAGATTATCATCAGAAACTTCTCCTGTAATTTGGCAGGTCATATTCGCTTTATACTTTTTAAGAATGATGCGGTCGTTATCAACGTAAATCTCAAGCGCATCTTTCTCGGCGATGTCTAATGTACGTCTAAGTTCGATTGGAATAACAACGCGGCCCAGTTCATCGACTTTCCGTACAATTCCTGTAGATTTCATTCCTAGAGTCCCCCTCAAATTGGTGTTGTCGGTATTGTCATCAGGCATAATTATGTGTCATAATTCGACATAATTCTATAGTAATCTAAGAATAACAATATTTCCAAAACAAGTCAATCTGTTTAAATAAAAAAACTTATATTTTGCGAAAATTAATGTGAACAGTTGTTTCACATTTTCATGGGGGACTGCAGAATATATGAGAGGTAAGGGTTTCCCAATGTTTATTGTTTTGTAAAAAGGGGGGGAAAGGCATGGATATTAATGAAAATCTAATTGCCAAGTTAAAACAATCAAATGAAATTTTGCGAGAAACATATACAAATAGTCATAGACACAAAGATACAATTCGACAAAAAACGACTATAACAGCTACGGTCATTCGACAAATGCAGTCGTGGAATCCTGATCAAATTAAACATTTCTTGAGCGGGAGAAAAGTAGCTGGAACAGATGGATCGGTAAACCAAACGAATGGGGAACCACCACATGTGCTTTATTTTTTTCAAGCTTTAGCTAAAACGACAGATGGAATTGAAAAGTGGGAGTCCGATATATATGTACCACTCATTGAAGAAAGAGATGAAGAAACACCTGCAAAACGACGTTCATATATCTTAGCTAAACTTGAATTAGAATCGGCAAAGAAGTTAATGGAAGAAGAAGATATTGGAATCATGCTTATGGATGGTGCCCTTTATCATTACCGAATTGATGCCCTGAAGAGTGGGAAGCGTTAAAAAGGTTAGCTTTAAAAAAAGATACGTTACTTGTTGGTGTATCAGAAGAAATTACAACAGAAAATCTAATTAAATTGCCAGAGTTTGAACCATTTGCTAGAAATCCTTATTCATATGACCGAGATTTGCTGTTTGGTGTTCTTCAACCAAAAGAAATGGTCTTTTTTGAAGATATTCAACATAAGGCAGGGTTAACTTCTGTATGGATGCGTCTAGGCGCAACTCCAACCATAACTGGATTTGATATGCTTGAAGAACAATCTGATCAAATGGCTGCAGTCAGTGATTTAATTTGTACACTTACACCAAAAGAAGGTCGGGGTATACCCTTATGGTTGGATTATATTGATAAAGAGATTCGGATTACAGATCAATTAGTTGAAGGAATGGTCGAACAGTATTTAGATCCAGCTGTACGTAGACAATTCTTCACGAAGATACGCCAAGACCGGCCCTATTAAAGGAGGAATTAAACATGCAAGTTGTAGGCATTACCACCCAGCATGAAGTGCATATTGCATCCAAAACACATAAATTCCGCATGAATGAAATGCTTGTCATTGAAGATAATGAATTATTTGAGCCAAAAGGAGAAGTCGTTGAGACTTTTTCTTATAACAGATATATCCCAATGGGAATGGATAAAGGGCTTGTTGATCGAGATGTTCTGGAGACGTTAGAAGCGATTGGCTACGATATTGGACAAGATGATATTCACCTTGCAAAAGTGCGATTGTTTGAAGAAGCACAAAAACCGATTCAAACAGGAGCAACCGTACGCCATCCGGTGTTTGGAGAAATCGAACACTTACTACTCACAACCGGTCCAAAAAAAGGGATGGTACTGGGGGAGGTCAAATCAACTGATTTTATCGCTGAGACGATCCCTGCAAACTTAAGTGAGCTAATGCTGATGCAAGAACAAGGAAACACAAGAACACAAAATGGGGTGCCGTTTATTTTTGATATTCGAGCAATGCAGCAATACCCTCATATCGGTGTTTTTGGCGGATCCGGTTCAGGGAAATCGTTTGGCTTGCGCGTTATGCTTGAAGAATTAATGAAGTTAAAAATTCCAGCACTTGTATTTGATCCTCACTTTGAAATGAATTTCTCTGGTAAAACAGAAGCACATCAGGGACAAGTAGATTACGACTCACGTTATGAAGTTGTGCAAATTGGGCGTGATGTTGGCGTTGATTTTTCAGCGCTCAATACACGTGATGTCGAGCGTTTGCTTGGCGCGGCAGGTTCATTAACTGAATCAATGGTTAACGTCATTCAAACGCTTCATAAAAAGAAAGATAGCTATCAATCGTTTAGTGACCGTGTCGCTAATCTCATTCAAGCACTTGATATGGGGAAGCAAAAAATAGATGGGATGCTTCATGATGGTGGGATGACAAGAGATGAAATCGCCCGTTTTGATACGTATCGGAAGTTGTTAGACCAATTTGGGAGCTTGCCGCCGTCTTCAGTGAAGGGGATTCAATGGCGGGCAAATCGTCTAAATCAAGCGGGCTTATTTCAACAAAATATCCGTGCGATTGAACACGGCATTCATCATGGCAAACTTGTTGTTGTACAGGGAGCTGTGTGGCTTTTACAAGTGTTCTCTAGTTATGTGATTGGCACACTTTACTCAAAAAGACGTACTTATAAAGATGCAAAGCTGCAACAGCAGCAGGGTGATTTTTTCCCACCGTTTGTTGTTGTAACCGATGAAGCACATAACTTCGCGCCAAAAGGCTATGATGCACCAGCAAAGTCGGTCTTAAAAGAAATCGCGCAAGAAGGAAGGAAGTATGGAACGTTTCTTATATTTGCAACCCAGCGACCAACGCTCCTCGATGAAACGATAACGGCTCAGCTGAATTCGAAATTCGTATTTCGGACGGTGCGGGGAACAGACATTCAAACGATAAAAGAAGAAACCGATTTAACGGCAGAGGAAGGAAAACGACTTCCTTACTTGCGTTCAGGTGATGTGTTTGTATCTTCAGCGATAATTGGACGGACGATGGCTGTGCGAATAAGACTTGCGAATTCAACGAGCCCACATACAATGAACCCATTTGATGAGTTGGATCAAATGAATGAAGCCGGAGATGAAGAAATGATGGCAGTACTAAATGATTTCTTGCCAATGGCTGAAATGCATGTCATGCAAAAGCTAGATGCGCTAAATAGACAAGCGGCTAAAGCATGGGATGTATCAGAATGGAAAGGTGAGCTTGAACGATTATGTGGAGAAGGTAAGTTAAAAAAAGAAAAAACACCATTTGCGACATTATATGATCGTGCTTGACAAAAGCATGTATGATTGGCTATATTTTTGATAAGAATGAAGATAAATATCATGAATCAATGAACGGATAAGTACAAAGAAAGCATTTGTTAAAGAGAGCCGGGATAGGTGAAAGCCGGTACTTGTGCACTTTGGAAAATGGTCCTGGAGACATCTGTTTTCGAGCCTTGGTGTAAGGGAACAGCGCGAACCAGCGTTATTGGTCTTGAGCCTTGTCTTATAGACAAGGGAAATTTGGGTGGTACCACGTGAGCAAACCTTTCGTCCCGATCGCGGACGAAGGGTTTTTTGTGTGTAAAAAAGAGAGGATGGATAGTGTGAGCGAAAAATCATTTTATATTACAACGCCGATTTATTATCCAAGCGGCAAACTGCATATTGGCCATACGTATACGACAGTGGCAGGAGATGCGATGGCGCGTTACAAGCGTTTGCGTGGATATGATGTTCGATATTTAACAGGTACAGATGAACATGGACAAAAGATTGAACAAAAAGCGGCTGATAAAGGCATTACACCACTTGAATACACCGATGAAATGGTTAAGTCGATTAAAGAGCTATGGGAGAAGCTTGATATTTCCTATGATGATTTTATTCGAACAACGGAAGAGCGTCATAAAAAAGTGGTCGAAAAGATTTTTGAACAGTTGCTTGCTCAAGGCGATATATACCTAGGCGAGTATGAAGGGTGGTACTGTGTACCAGACGAAAGTTTCTTCGGTGAACGCGAACTAATTGATCCAATTAAAGATGAGGCGGGCAACATTATTGGTGGTAAAAGCCCAGACTCTGGTCACCCCGTTGAAAAAGTAAGAGAAACTTCGTATTTCTTACGAATGAGTAAGTATGCTGACCGTTTGCTGAATTTTTATGAGGATAACCCAGAATTTATCCAGCCTGCTTCACGCAAGAATGAGATGATTAATAATTTCATTAAGCCAGGCTTGCAAGACTTGGCTGTATCTCGTACATCGTTTACGTGGGGCGTCAAAGTTCCAAGTGATCCAAAGCACGTTGTTTATGTGTGGATTGATGCATTAACAAACTATATTACGGCACTCGGCTATGGGTCTGAAGACGAGTCGCTATACAAAAAGTTTTGGCCAGCGGATGTTCATTTAGTTGGTAAGGACATCTTACGTTTCCATACGATTTATTGGCCGGTAATGTTAATGGCACTTGATTTGCCATTGCCAAAGAAAGTATTTGGTCATGGTTGGTTCTTAACTAAAGATGGGAAAATGTCAAAATCCAAAGGCAATGTCATTGACCCTGCTCCATTAATTGACCATTTTGGTCTTGACGCGATTCGTTATTATTTACTACGCGAAGTACCATTTGGTTCTGATGGTGTCTTTACTCCGGAGGCTTTTGTGGAACGTGTAAATTATGATTTGGCAAATGACCTTGGTAACTTATTAAATCGCACAGTTGCAATGATCAATAAATACTTTGATGGAGAGATTCCGGCATATGTGAAAAGCGCAACGCCATTTGATGGGGATTTACTAGAACTTGTCGAAGCAACGGCAACGAAAGTCGAAAACGCAATGGAAGAAATGGAATTCTCGATTGCACTCACAGCGATTTGGCAACTAGTAAGTCGCACAAATAAATATATTGATGAGACACAGCCATGGATGCTTGCGAAAGAAGAGGACAAAAAAGAACAACTAGGTTCAGTGATGTACCATCTTGCTGAATCGTTACGCATTATTTCTGTATTGCTTCGTCCTTTCTTGACACGGACGCCAGCAAAAATGTGGTCTCAACTTGGAATTGATGAGAGTCTGGCTAACTGGGAATCAATTCGTACTTTTGGTCAAATCCCAGCAAACACAAAAGTAAGTAAGGGTGAGCCTGTTTTTCCTCGTCTTGATGTTGAAAAAGAAGTAGAATACATCGTTGAACTTATGGGTGGAAAAGCTGAACCAGAACCAGAAGAAATAGAGGATGAGAACGAGATTACGATTGAGGATTTCTCAAAAGTAGAGCTCAAAGTGGCTGAAGTCACAGCAGCAGAGCCCGTAAAAGGTGCGGACCGACTCTTGAAAATACAACTTGATTTAGGCACGGAAAAGCGCCAAGTTGTTTCAGGGATTGCCAAATACTATACGCCAGAAGATTTAGTTGGCAAAAAAGTCATTTGCGTCACCAATTTAAAGCCTGTTAAACTTCGTGGCGAATTGTCACAAGGTATGATTCTTGCAGGATCAAAAGGGAAGAAGCTTACGTTGGCCACGATTGATGGAAACTTGCCGAATGGTGCACAAGTTAAATAAACATGGTGAGCAGAGAGAACATTTTGTTCTCTCTGTTTTTTTATATTTAAACAGGAAGCTTTCTAAAAAGGGGTAAGAAGTTATCTGTTAATAGAATCATTGAAACGTTACAATAGATTCGACTTCAAGATAAGATCTAATAAAGGATGAAAAAAAGTATTGAAATCGCTTTCTTAATGGATTATGATCTTATTGTCTAGATAGATCGATTGCCTTTTAGGTATTGTCGACTTTTTATTGAAACGTTTCAATGGAAAAGAGGAATACATATATGCCTACGTTAAAAGATGTCGCAAAAATGGCAAAGGTTAGTGTGTCAACAGCATCGTATGCAATGAACGGAAGTTCGTTAATTTTACCTGAAACAAAACAGCGTGTGCATGATGCTGCAAAAGAACTTGGTTATCGCATTAACGGTTCTGCAAAAAATTTAAAGAAAAGTAAGACGGAAATTGTTGCTGTATTTATAAGTGGATTTACTGGCCCTGTATTTAATGAAATGTTGGAAGGTGTCCACGATTACGTCGCAAAGCAGGGTTATGAGTTAGTTGTTTGTGCTTCTAATGATAAACACCGACTAATAGTCGAAAACCATTTTGATGGTGCGATTGTACTTAATTATCATATGGAAGATGATTTATTAGAAATGATTGCTTCAGAAAAAATGCCGATTGTCGTCCTTGATCGAGAAAGTAATCATCCACACGTGCATCCATTACTTCTACCAAATGAAAAAGGAGTAAAGCAATCAATGGAAGCTGTGGTTGCAGCTGGTCATAAACGAATTGGCTTTATGGCTGGACAGGAAGTCTCTTTTGATGGTGAAAAACGATTCGAGGCATATCAATTGTTTATGCAGGAAAATGATTTACCGGTTTATTTTGATGACCTCATTCGTGCAGATTTTACAGAAGCAAGTGGGTATGATTGTATGCTTGCCTATTTGGAACGACCTGAAGGGAAAACAGTTGCTACAGCTTTTGTATGTGCCAACGATGAAATGGCGATAGGTGCAATGCGAGCAATTAAGGAAAAAGTTGAGTGTTCCAGAAGACATTGCTGTTATAGGCTTTGATGATATTCCAATTGCGATGTACACGGACCCACCTTTAACGACTGTCAGAGTTAATAAGAAACAATGGGGTAAAGAAGCTGCTAAGCGTTTACTAGATGTAATTGAGAAGAAAACACCCGAGGATGCTAAGCAGGCAATGGTTGAGTTCATAAATAGACGTTCACTATGATTGATTGGCTGTACTGCATTTCAAGATTGAGAATTGCCTCGGGTAACCGGGATATATATTAAGAATGAAAAAGAGGAGTGACGATTATGAAAAAATACTTGTTGATGCCGATGGGGTTCATGCTTGTTACGTTAGTTGCTTGTGGTGGTGGTGATTCTACAACAGAAGAAAGTAATGGTGGAGACCAAGTAACGATTACATATGCAAGCTGGGGTGTAGCACAAGAAGGGGAAGAAAACTTGGATACACTCATGATTGAAGCGTTTATGGATGAGTATCCACATATAACAGTGGAAATTGACCGTTCGATTGACGCGGCTGATTGGAATAGTTCATTAGCTTCAGCCGCAAGTGCTAGTGCAATGCCAGACGTTTTTTTCAATTGCGGAAGTACCACTTGGATTAAGTAATGATTGGCTTCTTAATTTAGATGAGGTAACAAGTCAAGATGATGAATTTAACGACGTTCCAGAAGCTGTTCGTAATGCTGTCACGTATAACGATTCTTTGTATGTGGTTCCATCAGGAACACAAATACTTGGTTACTTTGTAAATAAAGATCTTTTTAATCAATCAAACTTAAATATTCCTAAATATGGATTTAGTTTAGAGGAGTTCTCGACAGCAATTCGAGAAACATCAGATGTACAGCAAGGTGTGTCAGGTGTGAACCAAATCTTCTCTATTCCAGACTGGTATCCATCCGTCGTTGATGAAACTGCTGGGTGGTATACGTTTAATGATGAAAGCGGATACGATTTAGCTAGTTCAGACTTTATTAATGGCGTGCAATTAGCAGCAGATCTGGCTAACGGTAATTACGCCTATGATTCATTAAGCGATGAACAAAAGGAGCGTTTTGCTGGAGATAACGCCGAGGAAGTATGGTTAAACGGAGATATTGGTCTTAAATGGGATGGTACATGGAGCCTTGAAGGATTAACAAACGATGCAGAATTTGATTGGGATTTTATTGGTATTCCTGGTGGACGTCCAGTTGTGACAAATGATTACTTAGGAATTGCCAGTTCAACAGAGCACGCGGAAGAAGCTTATTTGTTTTCTAAGTGGATGGCTTTTGGGAAGGAAGGCTTCTTAAAACGTATTGAGCTTGCGGACGAAGCCGGTTTAGTGGTGAATAAGTTACCAGTAACTGCTGATCAAGAAGTACTGGATCAATTCTTTGCAAATATTGATGTTCCAGGAGTCGAGCAAGCGTATGAAGATATGGATAATGCAGTTATTGAACCAATGAAGACGGTTCCTGGTTACGTTGACTCTAGATGGGAAGCACCAACAGGGATTTCCATTGGAGATGAAGCGAATGCAAATATTGCTAACCTGATTGATGCTGCTGTTCGTGGTGAAATCAAAATTGAAGATTATGCGTCTCAATTAAATGATTTGGCAAACACTCGGTACGAAGAAAGCAAAGCTGCCATTGATTGATCCAATCCTGAAACAAGGAGGAAGAAGCAACCTTTGCTTCTTCCTTTCAAGCATTTAAGGGAATGGGGGAGAATCCATGTTAAGAAGAAAACGAATAATTTACTTGACGGTACTTGGTCTCTTTGCTTTTTCTCCATCGGTTGTTGCTGAAACGACTACGAACCTTGAAGAGTTGGAGGTGTCATATGAGGAGACTTATCAAGAATGGCAAAACTCATTTAATAGGATCGATATTGAACCAATAGAGTTTACAGTAAACCAATTTGTTGGGTTAGAAGAAAGCGATGATGAAGACGTTTTAGATTGGGCAGAAACAGAAAGTTTTGTTATTGAAGTGGAAGTTGACGAAGCTGGTCTTTACGAAATTGGCATTGATTACCGTTTAACTGAAGAAACTCTTGTCCCTACTGAAGGTGCAGTTATGGTGAATGGTCGTTATCCTTTTTCAGAAAGTCGTGGAATTAACTTTCCTAGTGAATGGGTACAAAATGAAACAACGTTTAAACGTGATCGGCATGGTGCTGATATCATGCCGAGTCAAAGCCAATTAAACAACTGGCAGTCTTTTAAACTAAGCGATTCAAGAAGAGCTGAGCCTTTTCATTTGCTTGAAGCGGGAGAGAACACAATTGAATTGATTCATCTACGAGGGGCAATTGATATTGCTAGTGTGACCATTGAACCACTTTCAATCATACCTACTTATGATATGTACATAGATGCTGTAGAAGATGCACTAGTCGGTGAGGAATTGGTTTCAATTGAAGCAGAGCATCCAACCGTAAAAAATGAATCTTCTATTCGTCCAGTTGTTACTCAAGATCCTTCTGTCTCCCCGTATGAAACTGGAGAAAGGAAGCTAAATACATTTGGTGGGGATTCATGGAAAGTGAGTGGTCAGACTGCAAGCTGGTCTTTTGAGGTCGCAGAGAGCGGTTATTATCACATTACGCTAAAGGCACTAGCGGATAATGAGTCAAATAAGGATATTTATCGAACGGTTTTTCTAGACGGGGAGATCCCTTTTTCTGAATTAAAAAGTTATCCATTTCCTCAAAGCTCTAGTTGGAAAAATAAAACGTTATCAGATGCAACAGGGGACCCCTTTCTGTTCTTTCTCGAGGCAGGGGAACATGTTATCAGCTTACGAGCTGATGATACGCCAACACAAGGTGTGCAAACGGAGTTATCTCATTTGATGATAGAAATTGATGAGTTGGCTTTATCGATTAAACAATTGACGGGAAATCAACATGACGCAAGCAGAGGTTGGCGAATTGAAGAGTATATTCCGGATATTTCTTCACAGTTACTTGGTTGGGCTGAAGACATCGATGGAGCAGTGAATGAGCTAAGGGAGGCAAGCACATACGACACTGATAGTGTACAAGCCGTTTCGCTGCAGGTCGTGGCTGATCGACTGCGTTCATTGGCAGAAACACCAAACGATCTTCCAAACCGTTTGTCAGAGTTGTCTGAAGGCTCGAGTTCCGTTTCGCAAGTGCTAGGGGATGTTCTTGTCGCATTAAGAGATCAGCCTCTTTTACTTGATAAACTTTATATTCATGGTGATGTAGATTTGCCGGACCCTGAAACGGGTTTTTGGATGAAAACAAAAGAATCGGTTAGTCGTTTTTTTCAATCATTCACCGGTGATGATATTGCAATAGTCGATGTAGATAAGGATGTCGTCGAAGTCTGGGTAAACCGACCACGACAATATGTTGATTTATTACAATTAATGGCAGACCAACAATTCACACCAGAAACGGGGATTGAAGTGAGCTTTTCGCTCATGCCAGACGAACAGAAATTAATATTGGCGAGCGCGGCTGACAGTCAGCCTGATTTAGCATTAGGAATAAGCAACTGGCTTCCTTACGAGTTAGCAATTCGTGGTGCCGCCGTTGATTTAAGCCAATTTGATGAGTTTGACGCATACATTAGCCAATTTGCTCCAGGTGCGTTTATGCCATTAATGATAGAAGACTCTATTTATGGACTACCAGAAACGCAGGATTTCTCTGTTTTGTTTTATCGAGATGATCTGATGGACGCTCTATCATTGCCTGTGCCCGATACTTGGGGTGATGTCGTTGAAATCTTACCAGAGTTACAACGATATGGAATGAATTTCTACTCACCAATCGCTGGGGGAGCAGCCTTTAAACCGTTTGCAGCGACTGCACCGTTTATCTATCAATTTCAAGGGCAAATCTTTGAAAGGGATGGGATGGGTGTTGCTTTAAATGAGGACGAGGCACTGCAAGGCGTGCAGTTTATGGCTGATTTAAATACGATCTACAGTACACCGCTTCAGGTTCCGAACTTTTATAACCACTTTCGTTATGGGTCGCTACCTGTTGGTGTCGGCAATTTTGCAACCTATGTTCAACTCACTGCTGCAGCGCAAGAGTTAACAGGGTGGGATATCGCCCTGCATCCAGGCGTTGCACAAGAGGATGGGTCGGTATCACGTTGGCTAGTGGTGCTGCACAAGCGGCAATGATCTTTGACGGAAGTGAAAAGCAAGACGAGGCTTGGGAGTTATTAAAATGGTGGATGAGCAAGGAGACACAGTCCGATTTTGCACAGACATTGCAAATGACTTATGGAGCGGAATATATGTGGAACACTGCCAATTTAGATGCATTTGCTGAGTTGCCGTGGCAGAAGAACATAAAGAAGTTATTTTAACACAATGGGAACAACTTATTGAAGTACCAAAAACACCGTACGCATATATGGTTGAACGAGAAATAAGCAATGTATGGAATAAAATGGTGTTTGATGGCGAAAATGCACGATCAGCAGTGGACGACTCGATTATAACAATTGATCGTGAAATGAGAAGGAAGATGGAAGAGTTTGGCTATATGGAAGATGGTAAAGTCATTCGTCCATATCCTATACCGACAATTGAAGATATTAAAGAACGAACGAGGGGAAGCGAATGAATTCACAACCAAAACAACAGATGAGTACAGCGATGTTCTTAGCTCCCTATTTACTTCTATTCTTTCTGTTTATTATCATTCCAGTTATCGCGGCAATTGTTTTATCTTTTACGTATTTTAATGCAATTGAGTTTCCGAGTTTTGTTGGGTTGGCTAATTATGTAAATGTACTAACTCAGGACAGCGTATTTATGCAATACGTGTTGCCGAATACCGTGGTTTTCGCATTAATTGTTGGTCCTGGTGGATATATTTTGGCTTTCATTCTTGCTTGGATGTTAGCTCAAATCACAAAAGTACCTAGAACCATTTTAGCCCTAATTATTTATTCGCCATCGATGACATCTGGAATTGCAATGGCGGTAGTCTGGTCCATCATTTTTAGTGGTGACCAAAGTGGTTATTTAAATAGTTTGCTTATGCAATGGGGGATTGTGTTTGAACCTATTCAATGGTTGCAATCTCCGCAGTACTTACTAGCCATTATGACTGTCGTTACGCTCTGGGGAAGCATGGGAGTCGGCTTTCTTGCGATGTTATCAGGCGTTATGAATATTAATAAAGAGATTTATGAGGCCGGCTATATTGACGGTATTAGCAATCGTTTTCAAGAAATCATTTATATTACTATTCCATCTATGCGGCCACAAATGTTGTTTGGAGCTGTAATGGCGATCGTTCAAACATTCCAGGCTGGTGCGATTGGCGTCGCATTATCAGGGGCAAATCCAACGCCGCAATATGCCGGGCAATTAATGGTAAATCATTTAGAAGACTTTGGTTTTATAAGGTACGAGATGGGCTATGCTGCTGCTATTTCTGTTATCTTGCTTCTATTTGTTTATATTTTTTCAATTGTAGCACGACGTTTGTTTGCTGATAAGGATTAGGAGGGATAGGCATGGCTAACAGCTTTCATGGGAGCAAAATGAATCCCGACAAATTTCATCGCAGCCAACTAAAGTTTTACCTGTTTTTAATACCACTTGCTATCTTCATGGCAATGCCGATTGTTTATATTTTTTCTCATGCTTTTAAACCAATTGATGAGTTGTTTGCATATCCACCGAGATTTTTTGTTGAAAAGCCAACCGTGCAAAACTTCGCTGATTTAATTAATAACCGAACTGAATCAGGGGTGCCGATGTCACGCTATTTATTTAACAGCATCATTGTCACGATTGTTGTTGTGGCAATTACTGTATTCGTCAGTTCGATGGCGGGTTATGCATTATCAAAGAAGAAATTCAAATTAAAGAAAATGATCTTTGAAGTAAATACGTTAGCGTTAATGTTTGTGCCAGCTGCTGTTGGGATACCGACATACTTGCTCATTCAACAAATTGGTTTACTTGATACATTTTGGGTCCATATTCTACCGATGCTCGCGATGCCAGTTGGCTTGTTTCTATTGAAGCAGTTTATTGATCAGATTCCAAATGAATTAATTGAGGCTGCCCAAATGGATGGGGCAAAGGATATCCAAATCTATTGGAAGATTATTATGCCACTTGTTGCTCCAGCACTTGCGACAGTTGCGATTCTCTCTTTCCAAGCTGTGTGGAACAGTGTAGAGGCATCAACACTTTATATTAACGATGAAAACTTAAAAACTTTTGCTTTTTATATGTCGACTTTAACAAGTGATGCTGCGGGGAATACAGTTGCTGGGCAAGGGATGGCGGCCGCGGCTGCGCTCATTATGTTTGTACCAAATCTAGTTATCTTCATTATTCTGCAAAGCAAAGTCATGAATACAATGGCGCATTCAGGTATTAAGTAAGGGAGGAGGAAGTGGAGATGAAGAAAACACGGTTACTATGGCTCTGTTTTGTAATCGTTTTCCTGGTGCCATCAAGTGTACAGGCCTCTGTTGAAGTCCCTTACAAGACCTATACGTTAACAGGAGAAGGTTATCCAATGGAAACCCAAGTTGCTTATGTACCAGTTGGTAACTTAGGTGTCACTGGGGATTTGATTGCGCCAGAGGATCTTTTTATTGCTGAAAAAAAGATCGTTTATGTAGCTGATTCTGGCAAGCAGCATATTGCTGTCTTTAATGACGAGGGAAGCATCATAGATGAGATTGGTACAGGTGAGTTGATTGAACCGCTTGGTGTTTTTGTAAATGAAGAAGGGATTTATGTAGCCGATTATGGTCGAGAGGAAGTTGTTTTATTTAACCATAACGGTGAATTAACGAATTCCTTTGGTCGTCCAGATACTCCGTTATACGGTGAGCGTACATCGTTTAAACCACAGAAAATTGCTGTTGATCGTAGAGGAAATATGTACGTTGTTTCAGAAGGATCAACGAATGGCATCGTTCAATTAAGTGCAGAGGGAGATTTTTTAGGATTTTTTGGTGTGAATCGTTCAGGTGGTTCGCTTATGTCATTTCTGCCTGATCTATTGATGAGTGAAACCCAGCGGTTAAACCAGTTTCTAAGAGTTCCTCCAGCCCCTTCAAATATTACGATTGATGAGCAGGGACTTATTTATACCGTCACAGCAGGAACGGATGAAGAGGTGATTAGAGCTTAAACATTGCGGGGTCCAATATGCTTCCTACTGATATTGCCGGATCAAATCCGATGCGTGATGTTGCCGTCGGCAAGGCAGGCAATATGGTCACCATTACAACAGATGGAACGATCTATGAACTGGATCCAGAAGGATATACATTGTTTTATTTTGGCGGTAGAGAAGATGGCACAAACCGAGCAGGTTTATTTGTGCAGCCAAGTGCGATTGAAATTGACGGTGACGGACAATTACTAGTTGCGGACAGAGAAAAAGGAACCGTTGAAATATTTAGTCCAACTGGTTTTACGGAAAAGTTGCATGAAGGAATTGGTCTATTCGCGGAAGGATATTACGTCGAAAGTGAAGCGATCTGGCAGGATGTGCTGCAATTAAATGCCTCCTTTGCACTGGCGCATAATGCAATTGGTCAGTCAGAATTCAAACAGCAAAACTATGATGAGGCGATGGATCGATTTAAACGTTCTCATAATCATGATGCTTATTCCAATGCGTTTTGGGAAGTCCGATATGAATGGATGCAAGAAAACTTAAGTCTTTTGTTTGCTTCGATAATTGGCTTGATTACATTACGTTTTGGAATCGTTTACTCAAACAGGCGCTTTGGATATTTAGCCCAGTGAAACGAAAGTGGCAACGGTTTAGACGAATGAAGCTTTTAGATGAGCTGCTATTTGTATTTCGGTTTATTCGTCACCCAATTGATAGTTTTTATTATTTAAAGTCAAAACAACATGTATCATTTTTATCGGCAACGATTTTGTACATTCTGCTCTTTCTTTCTTATTTATTTTATGTATATGGACGAGGATTTATTTTTGGTCCAACACCAATTGAGTACTTTTGGTTTGTTTATGATTTGGTTCTGTTTGTTACACCAATTGTTTTCTTTTTACTTGTTAACTACTTGGTGAGCACGATTAGTGATGGAGAGGGTCGCTTTAGCGAGCTGTATATTGGGTTTATTTATTCCTGTGCTCCTTTGCTAATTGGTCTAGTGCCCCTTGTACTTGTGTCGCAAGTTTTAACATTAAATGAGGCTTTTCTTTTCACTTTTTAGTTTAATTATAATGATTTCTTATACGCTTATTATCCTCTTTATTATGGTAAAAGAGGTCCATGATTTTACGTTCTGGGGCACTGTAAGGAACATACTCACAACCTTATTTGGAATGGTTTTACTCACATTTGTGCTGATGATCGTATACGTCTTGTTTGATCAAGTCATCCAGTTTATCTCGTCCATCATTCAGGAGGTGCTGTACCGTGTTTAAGAAGATAGCTTGTGCAAGTATAGTCTTTGGACTAATCTTCTCCGATGGACATGAATTAGTAAAAGCTGAAGAATCAGGCACAGGAGTTACGCCTTGGCAACGATCCAATCAATTCACCCATCCGACAGTGACAGAGCAAGCACAATTACCAAAAATCGATCCAACAGATAACGGATTTGAACAAGTCGCAGAATCAGACGAATTGATTCTTTATGTGGAGCCAGAGTCACTTGGTATTCATATCGAGGCAAAACAAACAGGGTATGTGTGGCGTTCAGGCGTTCATGGACAAGAAGATGTTAACTTAAATGAAACCTGGCGTGACATGGCAAACTCGGCTATTACGATTGAGTATTTAGATCAACGCAACAATTTGCAAACAGAAAGCCTAGTTACACATAACTCGGATTTATTATTGGAACAAACGGATAATGGGTTTGAAGCATTTATTGAATTTGGTCGATCTGGAATTAAGCTCACATTGGAAGTCGAACTAGATGAGGATCGATTGAGGTTAATGATTCCAGAAGAATCGATTGATGAACAAGAGCGGGCAAAGCTTGTTTCATTACGCTTATATCCCTTCTTAGGAGCTGCTGATAAGGAAATAGAAGAAGGGTATTTGTTTCTTCCTGATGGGAGTGGTGCATTAATTCGTTTTGAAGAAGAAGCGAGAGCCGCAACTCCGTATCGTGCTCCTATTTACGGAAATGACGCTGCTTTTGAACGAAATCCGACATCAACCTCACAGTTAAATGAACCACTTGCCATTTCGTATCCGGTGTATGGAATTGTTCATGGTGAGGGACAGAATGGCTTTGCTGCCATTCTAGATGATGGAAAACACCATGCAGAAGTCATTGCTTACCCGAAAGGCGTTTCAACTGATTTTTATTGGACAACTGCTTCGTACACATTTCGTCACGAGTATTATCAACCGACAAGTCGAAGTGGGGAAGGCTTTAATACGTATCAACCAGAGCGACAGCACTTTTCAATTGAACAAGAGCTTGTGTTCTTGCAAGAGGATGAGGCCAGCTATATTGGATGGCGCATGCTACCAAGATTATTTGGCAGCTAATGGCTCATTGCCAGATCAAGAAGATAGAGTTCGGCTCAATGTTGAGTTTCTAGGGGGAGAAACAAAGCGTCGGTTTTTCTGGAGAACAGTTGAGACAATGACGCCTGTAGCGGAAATCGAAAACCATGTACAAACGCTCATATCAGCCGGGGTGGATGAGATGCAAGTCGTGTACCGAGGATGGATGACAGGCGGTTTGACAGGGACGTTACCTCAAAAACTCGGATTTGAACCAGAGCTTGGTTCTGCCGATGAACTTGCGCAAACTCAGCAACAATTAGCTGATCTTCATATTCCATTTTATTTTCAAACGGATTACACAAAGGCATTTGATGGAGCTTCTGGTTTTTCAGGTCAGAATGATGTGGCAACAAGGCTAAACGGAGAAGCGGCATTGGAGTTTGGGGCTTATTGGACTCATTACTTGTTGACTCCTGAATGGGCACTCGATGCCGTAGATAATGATCTGATTATGTATGAAGAGAACGGGATTAATCGATTGGCGTTAGATACAACCGCTACAGAGTTGTATAGCCATTACACGGGAACCAATGTAACACAAAGGGAAGAGGCTGTTGTGTTGTATGAAACGTTGTTTAAACAATTGATTCAACAAGTGGGTCCGCTGGCGATGAATAAGCCAAATGATTACGCATGGAAGTACGCGGAGAGTTTTCAAAACATCCCGCTTTATTCTTCTAATTATACAATGGTCACTGATACGGTCCCATTTATGCAAATCGTATTAAAAGGGCATCTTCCGTACTTTGGAGAGTTCTCCAATTTCCATAATCAAACGGAACAGGATCTTTTGCGTATGTTGGAGTACGGCGCATACCCGTCCTTTTATTTGACGACAGAGTCATCACACCTGCTATTTAATACGCCTTCTGAAGATTTGTTTACATCACAATATGATATGTGGGAAGAAGATGTTGTAAAGCAATACCATACAGCAGTTGAAGTGCTTGGACCAGTGGAGGGTGAGACAATCACAAATCGGATCGTGCATGGAACAGGACTAGTTGAAGTGGTCTATTCAAATGGACAGTCAGTTGTCGTCAATTACCGCCAAGCGGATGCAGAGATAAATGGGATAACAATTCCTGCGTTAAGCGCACGGACGTTGAATAGTTCACAACTAGCCGAACAAGAGCAAGAGGAGGATCAATCATGAGTCGGTTAACAATTAAAACGAGAAAAACGCTGACTGGCTATGGGTTTATCCTACCTTGGCTCATTGGTTTTGCTGCATTCACAGCTTTCCCACTATTTTATTCGATCTACTTAAGTTTTCATGATGTCAGAATTACACCAAACGGAATTCAAACAACGTATACCCAGTTTTCGAATTACTATGATGCATTTGTCGTAGATGGACAGTTTGTACAAATTCTTTTAACGTATTTACGCGAATTTGCGTTTTCGGTTCCAATCATTCTTGTTTTCTCATTAATTATCGCTTTGTTGTTAAATCAGCCGATACGATTCCGTGGATTATTCCGGATGGTATTCTTTCTACCCGTCATTATCATAAGCGGACCAGTAGTCAATCAATTAATCGAACAAGAAATGACTAGCATCCCTGTGCCAGAAAGCAATATGGTCTTTATGTATTTAATGGCTGGTGATGGCATTGTTAGTACAGTCTTTACGTATCTAATGGACAATCTCATTATGACTTTATGGTTTTCAGGTGTGCAAATCTTAATCTTTTTAGCGGCATTGCAAAAGATTGACCGCCATATTTATGAAGCGGCCAAAATTGATGGTGCTTCTAACTGGGAATGTTTTTGGAAAGTGACGTTACCTAGCTTATTTCCGATTTTACTTGTTAACACAATTTATACAACGGTCATGTATTCGATCTTTGCGTTAAATGGAGTGGTATTGCATATCCAAAGCCATATGTTCCGAGTTGAAACTGGATTTGGGTACGCATCGGCGTTGTCGTGGATTTATTTCGCCGTAATCTGTTTCATTTTGCTTCTTATCGTTGGATTTATGACAATACGAGGCCGTAAGGGAGAGCGTGATGGACATACAAACAAAGAAAACGCATAGTAACATAAAGCTTCAGCGGTCAAAAGTCGGAACAGCGAAAGTAAGGAAGCTATTACTAGGAAGCCAAGATAATAATGGGTTGTTTATTAAACTGCTTGTCTATAGTTTGTTAATTGGGATTGGGTACGTTTATTTGTACCAGTCTTGTATATGGCAGTTTTTAGTTTTAAAAGTTTAGATGATTTGCTGAACCCCCTTGTGAACTGGGTACCGACAGGACTTTATTGGGAGAATTTCAACAGGGCGTTAGAAGTCTTGAATTTCTGGCCATCGCTTTGGCAAACCCTTTATGTTACGGTCATTCCCGCTGCTATTCAAACAGCGGTTGCAGCGGTGGTAGGTTACGGGTTTGCGAGGTTTCAATTTCCATTAAAGAAAACGTTGTTTGTTCTTGTATTAGCAACGTTTATTATACCGCCACAAGTAACACTGATCCCTCGTTATGTATTTTTTAATGATCTTGGGTTACTTGGAAGTATCCAGTCGTTTGTTTTACCCGCTTTGTTTGGACAAGGATTAATAGCGCGATTTTCATTTTAATCTTCTATCAGTTTTTCCGGATGTTACCGGATTCACTTGAAGAAGCAGCACAACTTGATGGAGCAGGAAATTTAAGGATTTTCCTAACGATTGCGTTACCGATGGCGGTGCCGGCGATTATTATTTCATTCTTATTTTCGCTCGTATGGTATTGGAATGAAACGGGTCTAGCTGCTATTTATTTCGGCAACAGTTTAACGACGTTACCACTTGAATTACAGCGCTTTTCCGCTGTTTATGAACAGATGTATGGTGGCGAAGGAAGTTTTGATTTTATTAATGAAGGCATCCAAATGGCCGGTACACTTATCACAATTTTGCCGTTGCTTATCATCTACTTTATTGCGCAGCGCTGGTTTGTTGAAGGTGTAGACCGTTCAGGAATTGCAGGAGAATAAGGGAGGAACCAGATTTGAATAGAGAAGAGATTGTACAAGAAGAAGCGTATAGAAGTTTTTTATTCTTTTGGGAGGAGGCCAACACAGATCCTTCAAGCCCCGGTTTTGGATTAGTGCGTGATAAAACAGGAGACGATGCCGTGCATGTTGCGAGCATCGCATCAGTCGGTTTCGGTCTATCTGCCATTATTATCGGTATTGAACGTGGTTGGATTACACATGATGAAGGTTATGTCCGTACAAAAGGCACTTTAGAAACATTTTTAAATAATGTTGAACACTTAGACGGTTTTTTCTACCATTTTCTCGATATGAGGACAGCTAAACGCTATAAGGAATACCATGACTGTGCTTCGATCATTGATACATCGCTATTCTTAAATGGCGCATTGACGTCTGCCGAGTATTTCGGTGGAGAAATAAAATCTTTATTTAACGAAATTTACGAACGTGTTAATTGGCAAACCTACTACAAGAAAGAAACAAATCAATTCTATATGGGCTACGACGAGGAGAGAGGCGGCTTTGGCCAATGGGACATGTATGCAGAGCAGATGATGCAGTACATGCTTGGGACGGCATCACCAACTCATCCTGTACCAGTCGCTATTTATGATGGCTTTGAGCGTCAGTTAGGAACGTATGGTGACTACACGTTTTACAATTCACCAGGCGGACAATTGTTTACGCATCAATTTGCCCATGCATGGTTCCAATTTAAAGATCTGGTCGATAAAGATGGGATTGATTGGTTTGATAACTCAATAAAGGCTACTCTCGCTAGCAGACAGTATGCGATTGATAACCAAGATACATTCCGGACCTGGTCAAAGAATTCGTGGGGACTAACAGCTAGTGAGGGACCAAACGGCTACCATGGTCACGGCACACCGCCGTATCACCCACTTGTCGAAGTGAAGAATGATGGTACGGTTGCCCCTTGTGCAGCAGCTGGTTCGATCGTATTTACACCAGAAGAGTCAAAAGATGCTATGGAACACTTTTATCAAAAGCATCCAAACCTATGGAGCAAGTACGGATTTTTAGATGCGTTTAATGTTGATCTGGAACCTGCATGGTATTCAGAACGAGTGATCGGTATCGATAAAGGCATTACACTTTTAATGATCGAAAATGAACGCAGCGGTCTTATTTGGGACTTGTATATGAAAAACGAACATATAAAGAAAGCGCAAGAATTGCTAGGTTTTAAAAAACGGCAAGAAGCATAAGGGGACGTTTCTTATGGTCGAAATAAAAGAAAAAAACATCTATATCGATGGTGAACCGCAATTAATTCTTTGCGGTGAGATCCACTATTTTAGGCTAGAAAAAACGGAGTGGCAAGATCGAATTAACAAATTAAAAGCTGCAGGATGCAATGCAGTCGCGACGTATGTTCCTTGGATTTGTCATGAGCCTATAGAAGGAAACCTTGACCTCATGGGAAAGACAAGACCGGAGTTAGACCTCGTTGGTTACATCGATCTCTGCCATCAAAATGGACTGTACTTTATTATTAAGCCCGGTCCGTTTATTATGGCGGAAATGAAAAATGAAGGGCTTCCTTATTGGGTTTATGAAAAGCATTCAGAAATTAAACCGATTGGATGGGATGGGGCACTAGGGCCGACACCTACTGTTGATTACACCCACCCTCACTTTTTAATGGAAGTGGAACGGTGGTACGAATCAGTTATGTCCGTTGTGGCACCAAGGCTGTTTCAGTTTGGCGGTCCAATTATTGCCGTACAGCTTGATAACGAAGTGGGTATGCTCGACTGGGTCAGTAATACGCCTGATTTAACTGATGACGTCATTGCTTCCTTTACTAATTGGTTAAATGCAACATACGGTGTCGGCGAGTTGAATAAACGATATCCGTGCGAATTAACTACATCTGCTATTCGTTCTCCTGATGATTCATATGCTACGGTACTACACATGGATTTAGGTCATTTTATGAGGAATCGCTTTGCTAAATACATCGAGAAACTGCGCGAATACGCGGAGACAAATGGAGTTAGTGGCATTCCATTTATCGTTAATATCCATGGAACAGGTGGAGGGCGTGGATTTACATTTCCAATTGGCATCAGCCAACTATATGAGAGCTACACACAAGCGCCAGGTACATTTCAGGTCGGATATTTATTTTGGTGACCTAAATATGGAGACCTTTCAAGACTTGTATCTTATTAATGGGATGATGGACGCTGTTCACACAACCGACCAACCATTAACTTCAATTGAATTTAACTGTGGTAACGGTAATTTTGGAGAAAACTATGGTGGACGCTACGACCCTTCAGCTGCCGATTTAAAAGCACGAATGTGTATTGCACAAGGAAACAGGCTTTTAAACTATTATTTATTTGCTGGTGGACGAAATTATCGGCTTGATGAATTACGCAGCGATGGAAATGACAGAATCGCTGCAACTGGCGAAAGACATGGATTCGCGGCTCCTATTAATCCTGAAGGAGACGAAAATTATACGTACCCGCGAATGGCTGAATCAATTCAAACGATGATGGCACAAGCGCGACAGCTTGCGGTAATGAAAGAGGAACGTGACCAAGTAGTGTTTGGATTTATACCGGATTATTTTATGACTGAATATCGCTATCCAAAAAGCAGTGTCATGAATATGATCTATCAAAATATAGAAGAATTCCGTACGCATGGGGCATGGGAGATTATGGGTCGAGCATTGCTCTAGGTGGATACCGCTTTACGGGACTTGACGTGCAAAATAAATCTCTCAATCCGAAGCGGGAAAAGGTTATTGTATTGCCATCCGCTAGATATATGGCACGCCCTATACAAGAGAAGCTAGTGAACTATATCAAAGAAGGCGGGAATGTGCTCCTTTACGGGGAGGCACCAACCTTAGATATGGAAGGGAACCAATGTAATCTTCTATTAGAAGCCACCGGTGTACAAGCGCTAGGAATAAAGCGAGCAAATGGGCAGCTTTATCTTTCTGTTGTGGCAAAAGGCATTGCAGCTCCCAGACCAGAGGTACGTACACATTTTGCCCAAGTGTTTGCCGGAGATAATTTTGAGCCGATCTTTCAGCTTTATGGAACAAATGAAGTAACCTCGTTTAAACAAAATCTTGGCCATGGAAGTTTAATGGTGATCGGAAATGCCTATCGTTGTGATATCGAGCTCTTTCAAACACTTTTGACAGAAGTTGGTGCAGAGCCAAGGATATCGCATGATTGCAAGCACCATGGGTTGTTTATGACATCTACTAAGGGAGAACAGGAAGACCGTTTTGTTCATGTGCTCAATCTAGATGGGTTTGATAAGTCATTTACGGTTTATGAGAATAAAGAAGCCTTATTTAATGGAAAAGAGATTCTTCTTGGGGCTCGGGATGGTTTGATGTTGCCACTTTACGTAGTGTACGGTGATGTGAAAGTCTGTTATGCAACGGCAGAAGTGAAACATGCGTCAGATTCATCAATTACATTCGGTGGAAGCATTGGTGGCATTGAGGTGTGTTTGCAAACGAAAAAACAACTTCGATTTGATCAGCATGTACAAGTGGAACAAATGCAAGACCACATGTATATAGTAAAAACGGATGCAACAAAATGTACAATAAGGTTTAAATAGGATCATCTTTACAAATTCTGTTTATTCAGCTAATCTAAACATACGATTACAAAAGGAGGTGAGTAAATTGGATCTTTTTAATGGTAGTCAGGCAAAGCTCCGTGCGTATTTATGGATTTGTCAGGCGATTTTTTCCGCTGCTGTTGCAAAATTGGACCAGTCTGTCCTTTTTGAAGCAACTGCATAGGAAAAACCATTAGGAAGAGACAATTCTACTCCCCATACGGATCAAATGGGCGGCTGAGGAATCCTCTGCCGTCTTTTTGTTGTACACACGTCTCTTCCTATCTACTAGGAGGAACAAAAAAATGATTAATTGTTATGCGAATAAAGTCAGTCAGATATACGGAGCAACCGAGGTATTTAGCGAGATTTCTGTAGAAATAAAAGAAGGAGCACGAATCGGCTTGTAGGGCGTAATGGTGAAGGGAAAACAACACTTGCTCGAATGCTCGCAGGTGCTGAGGCGCCTGCGAGTGGTGACGTTGGTTGGCGCAAGGGAATAACAAAAGGGTTGCTTGCCCAAGTGCCTGACTTTGGAAATACGTTCGTTTATGCAGTACTAGAAGAGGTATTTACGGATTTACAGCAGATGAAACACCAAATGACAAAACTTGAACACTTACTCGGAATAGAGCAGGTCCCAGCTAAACTAGAAAAGTTATTAGATGAGTATGGACGCTTGCAGCAACAATTTGGTGATACAGGTGGGTATGAATATGTAGCAACGATTCGTCGAATCGCTTCAGGACTTGGCATAACAGGCCTGCTTGAAAAAGAGTGGAACGCGCTAAGTGGAGGCGAGCGGACAAAAGTAGGACTGGCGTGCCTCCTTTTAAAACAGCCACGGCTCCTCGTGTTAGATGAGCCAACAAACCATTTGGATTTATATGCATTAGATTGGCTTGCAGAATGGATTAGTCAATACCAGGGAAGTGTGCTTGTCATTTCACATGACCGCGCCTTCTAGATGCAGCGGTCACATATATATGGGAAATGGAGGATGGCCAGCTGCACGAGTATGCAGCGAACTATTCAGGCTACCTAATCGAACGAGAAGAACGAATCATGAGGGAATTTCAACAATATGCTGACCAACAAAAGAAAATTAAAAAGATGAAAGAAACGATTAAACGTTTAAAAGAATGGGCAAATCGTGCCAATCCACCTAATGCAGGGATGCATCGTCAGGCGAAAAGCATGGAGAAGGCATTAGCAAGAATTGAACTGTTGCAAAGGCCAGTAAAAGCAAAAAAAGTCGATTTAGTATTTAAACAACAAGAGCGAACTGGTGAGGATGTACTACGGATTAAACAGCTGACAAAAGCTTTTGGCGAGAAAACAATTTTAAATGATCTTACCTTCAATGTGCAGCATAAAGAAAGAGTCGCGATTGTTGGTGCAAATGGTTCGGGCAAATCTACGATCCTAAAAATGATTTTAGGTAAGATTCACCCAGATGCAGGTGAATGTCACGTGGGCTCAAATGTATCAATTGGTTATTTGTCACAGCATGTGGAGGAATTCGATTCTAATCAAACAGTTCTTGAAGCGTTCCGTGATCACGCAGCATTAACGGAAGGTGAAGCAAGGGGCCAACTCGCACGCTTTTTGTTTTATGGCTATGATGTGTTCAAGCGAATAGAGAACTAAGTGGGGGCGAGAAAATGCGTCTACGCCTGGCACAGCTTATCTTTGAGAAGCATAATGTGCTTGTGTTTGATGAACCAACAAACCATTTAGATATTGATTCTAAGGAAATGCTAGAAGAAGCGTTAACAGATTTTTCGGGAACAATAATCGCCGTTTCTCATGACCGGTACTTTTTAAATAAACTTTTTCCGATTACGTATTGGCTGGAAAATGGGGCTGTTTCTCGGTATGAGGGATCTTTTGCTTATGCGTTTAAAAAGAGAGAGGTAGAACACAAATAGAGGAATTAGACTGAAATTACTTTAACATTGCTTTCATAAAAAACCTAGGAGCTTGTAAGCTCCTAGGTTATTCAAGTTGTTCATCATCAATATCAACCAATTTATGGACAGTCCCATCATCAACACGAACTTCAAAAATTCGCCCTTCATTCGTAAAAGCGAAGATTCCGCTGTTAAAGTCTGTGTGTAAGGATTTAAAGAAAACTCCTTCAAACGTATAACCATCAATATCATCAAAATGGAGATCATACGTACCGTCTTCTTGTTCGAGCAAGAATGTGTGAAGACCACGTTCAAAGTTCCAGTCATCGGATTCCTCTGAACGCGCTCGTGGAACGACATGAAGATCAGCGAATGGAGCTTTTTCAAGCAATTCATTAATAATGGAGCCTCCTAGAAGAGTGGCCCATAAACTCTCGACAACTTGGCCAATGATGATTTGTGAGGCTTGCTTCTCTTCCGCTGCTTTTGAAATGATACGTGTAATATCGTGAGCGCGAGATTTCTCTACGATCATCTCCGCATCAAAATCATCTGCTAACTCTTTGAAAATCGACATATCGATTTCTTTATCGTGTTTAAATTCTTCTTCTGGAAGAGAGTCGAAAACAAGAATGGTTAAAGGTGCGTCCAGTTGCTTGGCAAGCCCTGCCCCTCTTTTAATTAAACGACTGCGTGATGGCCGTAGTTGACGCAAACTAAGATGTGTTCTTCGGTTCTACTTGGCGACATATACTTTCACTCCTTATTTACGATAAGAAATAGTATACCCTTGCTTGTCATGGTTAAAACGATCTCGCTCTTTTTAACATTGTTGAGCGAAGAGTCTCATATACTAGGTCAAACTGCTAAGCAGGAGGGAGTGGCCTACGGTGAGTCGAGCACCAGAAAGATTATTTCCGATAGCTGAAAAAACCGTGCATGGTACGAAATGGGGTTATATGAATCGTAGTGGAAGAACGCGTATATCCCTTGTATATGACCAGGCATATCCATTCCAAGAAAATGGTTTGGCGCTTGTAGAGCTCAATGAAAAGCAAGGGCTCTTGAATGAATATGGACGATTTATCGTCAAACCTATTTATGAAGCAATTCAACTTTTTCAGAGGATAGGGCGGTTGTTCAAACGGAAAAAGGATTTGGGCTGATAGATGAAACCGGACGATTATTGACGAAAAAAAGATACCGATATATTGGACAAATGAACGAAAGGAGAGCGGTATTTCAAGATGGGATGGACTATGGCTATCTTGATGAAAAGGGCCAAGAGGCGATTCCGGCCATTTATAAAATTGCGACGGATTTTGGAAATGAAGGAGCGGTTGTGCAAACAAAAGAAGGGCAATTTCTCTTGCTTGATACTACGGGAAAAATGTTGCATACATACCGTTTCCGGAAGTAGGGGCATTGAGCGAAGGTTTAATGTCATTTAAGAAGAGTGTAAATGGTAAAGACGGATATATAACGAAAACTGGGGCAATTGCAATTGAACCAACATTTGATATAGCAATGCCGTTTCATGACGGGTATGCTGTTGTTGCACAAGAAAAGAATGGGAAGTATGCCTATGGTTTGATCAATAAACAAGGAAAAGCAACGATTAAACCAATTTATGAAGAGGTTCGTATGCTTGGAGAAGGCAGGGTTGCTCTTGGCAAACAAGCAAATAGTTATAATCCATTTGCTACACGATATGCACTTGCAAAGGAGAGTGGGGAAGTATTAACTCATTTTAAGTTTACAGATCTCGAACCTTTTCAAAAAGGATTAGCGAGCGCTTCTGACGGTGAATCGACATTTTTTGTAGGACTTTCTGGAAAACGAGCAAGTTACCTCCCTTCATTTAAAGGAACTGGAATATTGGAATTTGTTCATGGATTAATTGCAGAACATAAGAATAATCGAACAAAATATGTGAAAGAAGATGGAACAATTATATGGGAGGAGCCAACAGAAGTTGTGCTGCGCGCACCTTATAAAATAAAAGAAGAGTTGTATGAGCCGAATGAAGCTTATACCGTTTATTATCCTAAAATTGAAGGTATGTCAAATCAAGTCGAGCAACAAGCGATTAATCAATCATTAGCTCATGATGCTGGTGTGCGACCAGTTACACAGGAGGAGTTAAAAGAAAGTTCTTATAACAGTGACTATGAGATCCTGTTTTTTAAAAACATATTGTCGTTATTGAACAGAGCGGTTATTTATATCCATATGGTGCAGCTCACGGTATGCCATCAAAGTCATATGAGGTTATTGATTTGCGAACTGGACATAAATACGCGCTTACTGAATTGTTTAAGAAAAACAGAGATTATTCGGTCGTATTAAGCAAATTAGTTAAAGCACAAATTGAAAAAAATCCAGATGATTATTTTATTGAAGATTATAAAGGTGTGGATCCGCAGCAACCATTTTATATCGATGAAGAGGCTCTTTATTTAGTATTTAATGTATATGATATTGCTCCTTACGTCATGGGTTTTCCAACATTTAAAATACCGTTTAAAGAGATTGAACCAATTATTGATAAAAACGGTTCTTTTTGGCTTGCCTTTCATCGTCAAGCTGTTCCTTAAGATGCACGCGCATTACGTGCGTCTATGATCGTAGACAAAATGCCTCTGAGGTTTTATCTCAGAGGTATTTTTCAAAAATCCATTTCATTTTAAAGTGTTTGGCCAAATTGGTTCACTCTTTAAAGTTCTTGGATGGTTAAATAAATGCCAGGAGCGAGACAAAGTGGGAAAAGCATCTTATAAACACTGATCATAAAAAACATGTCGACCTCCATAACTTGCAATTATGTGGCAAATGGGCATAAAATGCCAACAGAGGTGACTAAAAATGCTATTTGATACGCATGTACACTTAAATGCAGAACAGTTTGAAAATGATGTTGAAGAAACGATTACTCGAGCGCGAGAGGCTGGAGTAAAAGAAATGATCGTTATTGGTTTTGATGAGAAGACTATTACCCGGGCAATAGAACTTGCAGAGAGCGATAAAGATCTATATGCAGCGGTTGGTTGGCATCCTGTTGATGCAATCGATATGACGGACAACCATTTAAAGTGGATCGAAGAACTGGCGGCTCACCCGAAAGTGGTTGCTCTAGGAGAAATGGGTTTAGATTATCATTGGGACAAGTCGCCAAAAGATGTGCAAAAAGAGGTTTTTCGGAAACAAATTGCACTAGCAAAAAAAGTGAAGTTGCCAATCATTATTCATAACCGTGAAGCAGACCAAGATGTTGTTGATTTGCTTGAACAAGAAGGGGCAATAGAGGTTGGTGGTGTAATGCATTGCTTTGGAGGTAGTGTAGAAATTGCCGATCGATGTATCGAAATGAATTTCCATATCGGTCTAGGTGGACCTGTTACGTTTAAAAATGCGAAACGGCCAAAACAAGTAGCAAAACATGTTCCAATTGAGCGGTTGTTAATTGAAACAGATGCGCCTTTTTTAGCACCTGACCCTTATCGAGGTAAAAGAAATGAACCTGCGTATGTTAAAAGAATTGCAGAAGACATTGCTGAATTAAGAGAGATATCATATCAGGAGCTTTGTGAAAAAACCCGAGATAATGCCAAAAAACTATTCCAGATAACGAGTTGAAATAACAATTTATAGGATTAATGTAAGGAAAGTGGATAATTTTCAAAGGTTACTGCTATATTACGTTTCTGTAACGTTGGTTGACAGAGCTTTTGTTCGTCTCTATAATTCGGTCGGTGAGGAGGGACGAACTATGAGCCAAATGTTTAATCGCCCGAGAACGGCAACGCATCCAGCAAGTCGCAGAGCGTATATAGCAGTAATCCTTTTTAGTGCCATTATTCTTATTTTTTTCGGAGTGTCTGAAATGACAAAAAAGGAAGTAACTGTTAACCAAGATGGTGATGTGTTAACTGTGCAAACGCACGAAAACACAGTTGAAGAGCTTTTAACAGGCTTAGATATAGAGATTAAAGATCAAGATTTAGTTGAACCTAGTTACATACCGAATTAGTAGCTGATATGGAAATCATGTATCAAAAGGCTGAAAAGGTAAAAGTAAATGTAGGTAATGAAGAGAGAACGTTGTATACAACAGAAAAGACAGTTCGTGGATTACTGCAGGACCTTGGGTATGCGTACCGTGATGAAGACCATGTTATACCTGCTGGAGAATCACCTATTGAAGAAGATTTAACTGTTTATTACACTCCCGCAGTTGAAGTGACAATTGCGTTTGATGGTAAAGAAGAAAGCCATTGGAGTGCATCAGCGACTGTCGCTGACTTTTTGAAAGAAGCGAATGTAACGATAGCGACGACGACTGGTACAACCTGGTTTGAATGAGGAGTTACATGAAGGGCTTAGTGTCCAGCTTGTACGTGTTGAAAAAGTCACCGATGTCATTGAGGAAACAACTGCCTATGAGACCGTTCGTGAAGAAGATGATGAATTAAATGAAGGTGTAGAACGGGTAGTTGAGCAAGGAGAACGAGGTCAGCGAGCACTTCATTATAACATCACACTTGAAGATGGTGTGGAAGTTGCCCGAGAATTAGTTGAAACAGAAGTACTGAGTGATGCAAAGGATCGTGTTGTAGCTGTCGGTACAAAACCCGAGCAAGCGAAACAATATGTATCAGAAACACTTACAGCGAACGAAAATGTAACCCATACGTCATCACAAGACGCGGCTCCAAGTGAAGCAAAGGAAAACAACAAGAAAACGATGCAAATGGCAGCTACGGCGTATACGGCCGAATGTGATGGCTGCAGTGGTGTAACAGCCACGGGTATCGATTTAAATAATAACCGAAACCAAAAAATTGTTGCGGTTGATCCAAATGTCATTCCCCTTGGTACACGTGTACATGTAGAAGGTTACGGTGAAGCAATCGCCGGCGATACTGGTGGTGCAATAAAAGGGAAATAAGATTGATTTACATGTTCCAACAAAAGAAGAAGCAAATCGTTTTGGGCGCAAAACAGTTGCAGTAACAATTCTTGAATAGAGTGAAGCGAGCCGTATGAGCGGTCGCTTTTTTTTTATTTGTAAACGAGCTACAATAAGATTGACTTTAAAAAGGACATTGAAGCCAAAATCATTCATTATCAAGATTAACAACGGCAGGAATGAGGAACTGTATGCATATAAAAGAGGTCATTGTTGTTGAAGGACGCTCGGATACAGTCGCAATAAAACGGGCTGTTGAAGCAGATACAATTGAAACAAATGGTTCAGCAGTTGGTGAGTCTGTATTAAAGCAAGTCGAACTCGCACACGAACGCCGTGGGGTTATTGTCTTTACAGACCCTGATTATCCTGGAAATCGAATAAGAAGGATTGTCAGTGAACGCGTACCAGGCTGTAAGCATGCCTTTATCTCTAAAGCGGATGCAGCTAAGCAAGGACGTAGTCTAGGGGTGGAACATGCTAGTGATGAGGCGATACGAGACGCATTATTGGCTGTTAGAACGGAGAATGAGGAATCGTCATATGTGTCAACCATTACAATGGCTGAGTTAATGGAAGCGCGTCTTATTTCTGGGACAAACGCTAGAGAAAGACGAGAAAAGATTGGCGAAAAGTTGTCGATTGGTTATGCCAATGGAAAACAGTTGTTAAAACGGCTACATTTATTTCGTATTACAGAAGAAGAGTTTGGAGAAGCGATTAAGTGGCTAGAAAAAATGGAGGAAACACGACGTGAATAAAGATATTGCAACGCCTGCACGCACAAAAGCAATTTTAGCAAAACATGGTTTCCAATTAAAGAAAAGCTTGGGGCAAAATTTTCTAATCGATTTAAACGTCCTGCATAATATTGTAGAAGCGAGTGGTTTTTCGGAAACAGACGGTGTTATTGAAATAGGACCTGGAATAGGTGCATTAACCGAACAACTGGCTAAGAAAGCAAAAAAAGTTGTTGCTTTCGAAATTGATGATCGTTTAATTCCAGTTTTAGAAGATACACTCTCTCCATATGACAATGTCGATATTATCCATAGCGATGTACTAAAAGCGAATATTAGTGAAGTAATAGAGACAGCTTTTTTCGATACAGATGCCGTGCATGTTGTTGCTAATTTGCCTTATTATGTGACAACTCCAATCCTAATGAAGCTATTGGAAGAACGTTTGCCACTAAAAAGTATCACAGTGATGATACAAGCTGAAGTAGCAGATCGGATTGCTGCAAGGCCTGGCACAAAAGAGTATGGTTCATTATCGATTGCTGCTCAGTACTATGCAGAAGCAAAAAATATGTTAACTGTTCCTGCGACAGTGTTTGTGCCTCAACCTCGTGTTGATTCGGCAGTGCTCCGATTAGACATAAGAGAGCAACCGGCGGTTGATGTGATTGATGAAAAGTGGTTTTTTAACGTGTTTCATGCCAGTTTTGCTAACCGCCGAAAAACGATTTTAAATAATTTAGTCCATAATTTAGCTGGGAAAGAAAAGAAGGAAGCAGTTGAAAAAGGACTAGTTCAAGCTGGAATAGATCCTAAAAGGCGTGGCGAAACACTTTCTCCAGAAGAATTTGCAAAGCTTAGTGACGCGCTCTATATTGCGCTCGGAACACGTAATTAATGGCACAAACCCCTCTGTAGCTACATAAGTTACACAAGAGGGGGCAACGCTATGACAATTCAGGTTGGTGATGTGGTGGGCCGACTCTCTTATAATTGCGATGTGCTTTTTCGTGTCCTGGCTATTACAGGTAATTCGACAACGCTGGCAGGAGAAGAAATGCGTCTTCTTGCAGATGCGCCAATCGATGATTTAAAGCCCATGTCACTTGAAGAGAGAGAAACGGATAAGAGTCGCGTAAAGGAGCAGGAAGAGGTTTCCTATCGGTTGTTTAGGCAGGATGCAAAGCTGATGAAGCGCCGGCAAGAGTATCAAGCAGGCTCTGGGTATGAAGAGACACCACATTTTTTTGAAATGAGAGGACGTGTCCTCCATGTTGATGGTGATGCCAATTATTTGAATCGGTGTACTGATTTATATAATAAGCTTGGTGTGCCCGTTTATGGTGTTCATTTGGAGGAAAAAGAGATGCCTGCGCAGATGACTTCATTACTAGAAATGGTCCAGCCCGACATTCTTGTTGTAACAGGACATGATGCTTATTCAAAAGCAAAGGGAAATAAAGACGAACTCAAAGCTTACCGACATACAAAATACTTTGCTGAATGTGTCCGAGCAGCAAGAAATTCTGTTCAAAATCGTGATGGTCTTTTAATTTTTGCCGGAGCTTGCCAGTCTCACTTTGAGACATTAATTCGGGCTGGAGCTAATTTTGCTAGTTCTCCAAATCGAGTGAATATCCACGCTCTTGATCCGGTATATATTGCATCACGCTTAAGCAGGACATCATTTACTGAAACGGTGAACCTTTGGGATGTGCTTCGGAATACGATTACTGGGCAAAAAGGGTTAGGTGGAATTGAAACGAAAGGCTGTATGCGCTTAGGTCTTCCTTATCAAGAAGGAAACAATGAGGAAACGTCTCAAGATAGATGAGGCGTTTTTTTATACATAGAAAAGAAATTTTATGAACATCCTATAACCATCAAAACTTGACAAATTTAGACGTTGACAAACCTCTTTTGAAGTTGATATAATCAAAAATTTGACTTTTTTAAGAGTTGCTTGTATACTATATGTTAGTGAGGTGGTTGTGAATGGCAAAGACGTTAATTGACATTAAGCGAGCACTAGATGAAAATGTTGGAAAAAAGATCACGATTAAAGCAAATGGTGGGCGCAGAAGATCATCTGAACGGTCAGGGATGATTGAAGAAACGTATCCAGCTGTCTTTATTGTCAAACTTGATGAGAATCAAAATTCGGTTGAACGTGTTTCCTACAGTTATGCAGATGTTTTGACCGAAACGGTTCAACTGTTGTTAGCTGGTGAAAATGGAAAACAAGCAACCATTATTTGAGCATCTTTTAGATGACTTTCTTTCCAACAAAAAGAAAGTCTTTTTTTTATACCTTTGTACATACTAAAAATGCTGGACAACCAGCAGCATACAAGCAAAGGGGCGGGTTTATCGTGAGCAGAAGACGAGGAATTATGTCAGAGCGCTTAAAAGAGGAACTTGCAAAAGAGCTTGGTTTTTATGATACGGTTCAGAAAGAAGGTTGGGGCGGAATAAAGCAAAAGATGCCGGTAATATGGTCAAACGTGCCATAGAGATCGCCGAACAAAACCTTCATAATTCTGACCGGTAATGTGTTACGCCGTGCTGCAAAACTGCAGCACGGTTTTTTTTAGGTTTAGATCCTTCTGAACCGGGAATACTGAAACTACTAATCTAATGCAGAGGAGATACAAAAATGAGTTTACAAGAATACATTACTGGGATTAATGAGATGCTAGAAGGAGCAAAAGAAATCGTTGATACAAATGAAGGAAATAAATGACCAAGAATAACACCCCTTTCTCTAATTAAGGGGTGTTATTTAGTATTTATAACGTGCATTCCTGAAAAGGTGGTATGTTGACCGTACAAGTGATAAAATAACGACAGCATATGCAAGTATAGAAGGTGACGATGTGAAATATTCAATAAAAGCGCCAGCAAGATCAACTTGTCGTTAGATGTTCTAAAAAAGCGTGACGATGGCTACCATGAAGTTGAGATGATTATGACAATGGTTGATTTAGCGGATCGAATTGATCTGTCGGTGAGAAATGATGGACGAATTAGTGTCGATGTTTCAGAAGGGTTTGTACCTAGTGATGAGCGCAATTTTGCTTACCAACGCAGCCTTGCTAAGAAACGATTAATGTAGGACAGTGGTGTACACA
>BAXC01000038.1 GCA_001310375.1 Bacillus sp. JCM 19041
AGAATCGACTCTTTTCTACAACCCAGCACCCCAATTGGTCATTTGAGCAATGACTAGGAAAACAATAGCGAGTACGTACCAAATAATAAGTAACGGCCACACAAACTTCATCCACTTATCCCAACCAACTTTTGCAATTGCGAGTGTCGCCATGAAATAACCAGATGTTGGGTAAAAGATATTTGCAAACCCATCACCGAATTGAAATGCCAGTACAGCGGTCTGTCTCGTAATTCCGACAAGGTCCGCCAAACCACTCATTATTGGCATCGTAATAACAGCTTGTCCACTGCCAGAAGGAACAAGAAAATTAAATCCACCTTGGACAACCATCATAAAAACAGCAGTGAATGCACCCGGCATAACACTCACAAGCTGACTAGTTCCTTGAACAACTGTATCTAAAATTTGGCCGTTTTCCAGAATAACAGAGATGGAACGGGCAATTCCAACAACTAGAGCTCCAAGTAAGATTGACTGAAATCCTTTATTAAACGTTTCCGCAATTTTACTTGGTCCAAGACCAGTAATTAATCCAATCAATAAGCCCACCGTTAAATACAGTCCACCTAATTCACGGAAGTACCAGCCCCATTCGATTAGTCCGTAAATCATGAGCAAAACGCCACTTAAAAGCACGACAACTGCTAGAAGTTGAGATTTCGATGCTTTTTCGTTTTCAATATCTCCAGAAGACTGAACGAACTCTTGATCAATTCCGTCACTTGAAACTAGGCTCGCTCCTGCATCTTTCTTCACCTTACTCGCATATAGACAAACAAACAAAATGCCAATCGTTAAAATAACAATAAATATAAGAGCTCGATACCCATAACCGCTATAAAGCTCAATCCCACTTACATCATGAGCACTCCGACCGTTGCTGGTCCAGTCACTGCTGCTGTAAACCCGGCGACCGTACTAATAAGTACTGCAGCAAGAGCTGTCATTCGGTCAAATCCTAGTCGCACCATTAAGGGGATCACTACTGGAGCAAAGACTATGGCTAGCTCAATTGCACTTGTAAAAGTTGTTAATATCGCAAGTGGAATCATTAAAGCTGGTATCACAAAGAGTGGCCGATTGCCAAACGTCCGAGATAGTTTACTAATGCCAATTCCAACAAGTCCACTTTTTTCAAGGACAGCAAACATCCCACCAATCATTAAAACGCCAAATACAATTTCACCGGCTCCGATCAAACCAGTAGGAACAGCGTACATCAAATCGAATAAGGACAAATACGTTTTTTCCACTTCTGAAAATGTTTCCGGCACAAGTACAATTGTTCCATTTTCATTTTCAGTTCGTTCAAACTCCCCAGATGGAATAATAAACGTAGCCGCAAATGCGACTAACAAAATAGCAATAAGAATCACATAAATATGTGGTACGCGAATAGGTTTCCTCTCTTTTTTCTTTTTATCATTCTCCAACATTCACCACTCCTCTCATCTTAGATCCAGAATAAAAACTGATCATACTAAAAAGTTGCCTTGCCGTCTATTCAATTTGGAAAGATTATTTTTCCGAAAACTTCTCTTGCCAAACCTTCTCCTTTTCTGCTAAACTAATCATCAACAACTTAACTTTATATCTTTTTCTTATTTAGAGGAGCAGAGGGACTGGCCCGATGACGCTTCAGCAACCCCACATAAAGTGGAAGGTGCTAAATCCTGCAGGATTGATTTCCTGAATGATAAGAGCTGATTGAATTAAATTATTCATCCCTCTTCCTCATTTAGGAAGAGGGATTTTTGTTTTTTAGTAGGAAACCGTTAAACAGAATATGAACAAAAATAAATTCCGACTAAACAAGTAATTTTACAATACTTTATCTTTAAAAGGAGCGACGTAAAATGATTGAGTTTAAACAAGTGTCTAAAACATATCATACAAACGGAAAAACAATTAATGCACTCGATCAAATCGATTTAAAAATTGAACAAGGTGATATTTATGGCGTCATCGGATTTAGTGGGGCTGGTAAAAGTACGTTATTACGGACAGTGAACTTGCTTGAGCGACCTACATCTGGCGAGATTATCGTAAACAATAAAAATGTAGCTGAATTAAAACCGCGTGAACTACAAAAAACCAAACGGAACATTGGCATGATCTTTCAGCATTTTAATTTACTTCGGTCTAAGACGGTGTTTGAAAATATCGCAATCCCATTAAAGCTTATAAAAACACCTAAAAATGAGATTAAAAAGCGAGTAGATGAATTGCTTTCCTTTGTTGGTTTAACGGATAAAGCAAAGAATTATCCTGATCAACTCTCTGGTGGACAAAAACAACGAATCGGCATCGCTAGAGCGCTTGCTACAAACCCAGATATCTTGTTATGTGATGAAGCAACATCTGCTCTTGATCCTGAAACAACAAGTTCAATTCTGCAACTATTAAAGAAAATCAATCACGAATACAACATTACGATTTTGATCATCACCCACGAAATGTCCGTTATTCGTGAAATATGCGACAAGGTAGCTGTAATGGAAGCAGGACGTGTGATTGAAGAAGGTTCGGTTTTTTCGGTTTTTTCAAACCCTACTCAAGAAACAACAAAAAAGTTTGTTCGGTCTATCATCTCTGATCAACTACCCGAAAGAGTAAAAACTGAAATTGAGAAAAAAGACAACAGTCAGCAAATTTACCAATTGAAGGTGACAAATGACTCCAATTATTCTACCCTCTTGTCGGCATTAATTCAGAATGCTGGGGTGGAAGTGAATATCTTGTATGCTTCCATGCAAGAGGTTCAGGGCAAGTCATTTGGTGTTCTATACCTCCAAATAAAAGGAGATCAAGAACAGCGATCAGCTGCAGAAGCGTATTTAGATGATCAACCATTTCAATTAAAAGAGGTGACAAATGATGTTCGATTGGCTGCCTGAAGACATTCGCCCCAATATTACTAGTAATTTGCTTATCGAAGCCATTTATGAAACCGTCTATATGGTGGGTTGGTCCTTTCTGTTCTCAACGATTATTGGCGTACTATTAGGTGTTATTCTTGTTGTGACACGGCCCAACCATATTTTAGAAGCACCGGTCATTTACAATCTCATTAATCCAGTAATAAATGTGCTTAGGTCGATTCCATTTATTATTTTACTAATTGCACTCATTCCATTTACACGCTTCATTCTCGGCTCAGCAATTGGAACGACAGCTGCAATTGTACCACTTGTCTTTTATGCAGGACCTTATATCGCAAGATTAGTGGAAAATTCTTTGTTAGAAGTTGATCAAGCATCATTGAAGCAGCCGATGCAATGGGCGCTTCAAAGGCACAGATCATTTTCAGATTTTTACTACCTGAAGCAACGAGTTCCCTTATCCTTAGCATGACAACGGCAACGATCGGCCTTGTCGGTGCTACAGCAATGGCAGGTGCGATCGGAGCTGGAGGTATCGGTCACCTTGCCATCGCTTACGGCTATCAACGATTTGATAATGGAACGATGTATATAACCGTCCTTATGCTCATCATTATTGTCCAAAGCTTGCAATCAATTGGAAACATCACATCAAAACGAGTCAGACGTAGATAACGGACTGACGCTAAAGGAGATTACCATCATGAAAAAAACATCCATTTTATATACGACCATCCCTGTTCTAGCCGCGTTAACGCTATCTGCATGCGGACAAAATGCCACTAGTTTAGCGGATGCCGGTGACTCATATAGCAAGGAAAATCCAGTAACGTAAAAGTTGGTATTAGCGGAACCGACTCTCCTGAATGGGATTATATAGCGGAGATTGCTTCTGAAGAAGGAATCGAAGTTGAAATTGTCCGCTTTAATGATTACGTACAGCCAAATCAAGCACTTGCTGATGGTGAGATTGATGCGAACGCATTTCAAACCGTTTCCTATTTTGATCATTTCATTGAAGAGCATAACCAGGACTTAAGCGCCATCGGCTCAACGGTCTTAGCACCAATGGGGCTTTATTCTTCAAAATATGAATCAGTTGATGAAATTCCAGATGGTGCGGAAATTACAATTGACCAGGAAGTAACAAACCAAGCACGTAATTTAATGCTCCTGCAAGAAGCTGGTTTGATTGTGTTAGAAGATGATTTTGGAGTAACAAGTGGGAAAGATCAAATCGTAGATAACCCAAAGAACATACAACTAACTGAAATCGTGGCTGGTAATGCACCTCGTATTATGGAGGATGTTGATGCTTCCCTTATTAACAATGGTATTGCTGTAGATGCTGGTTTAAGCCCCACTGATGATTCCATTGCTAGAGAAAGTGAGACAGCAACACCTTATATTAATATTATCGCTGCACAAACTGCAGATGCCGATAACCCAATCCTACAGCGTTTAGTCGAAATTTATCAGTCTGATGAAGTCGCAGCGTTTATTGTAGATGAACACGCCGGAGCACGAATCCCAACAGCCATCTCCCTTGAACAATTAAATAGCTATCCTCGATAAATAAAATAAGGAGTGACAAACGATGACCACAACAACGAAGGATTATCAAAAAGCAATTAAAGAAAGCATTGATGTTAACGCGGATGTTTACATCCGTACGAGCCACCAAATTCATGAGAACCCTGAGATTGGGAATGAGGAAGTATTTGCCTCTTTCCAACTGACAACCCTTCTTAAAGATGCCGGTTTTTCCGTTACAACGGATGTCGCCGGTCATCCTACTGGATTTATTGCTTCTAAGGGCACAAATGATGGACCAGTTATTGCCTTCCTAGCTGAATATGATGCGCTTCCAGGACTTGGGCACGCTTGTGGTCATAATTTAATTGGAACAACTAGCGTTGCCGCTGCAATTGCTTTAGGCGAACATATTGAACAAATCGGTGGGCGTGTTGTCGTGCTTGGTACCCCGGCTGAAGAAGGAGGCAACAATGGCAGCGCCAAAGGAAGCTTTGTGCGAGAAGGTTTGCTCGAAGATATAGATGCCGCACTCATCATTCATCCCTCAAGTCACACGAAGCGATCCGGCGTATCTTTAGCAGTTGATCCTGTTGATTATGCTTTTTACGGTAAGCCGGCACATGCGGCAGGAGCACCGGAGCAAGGAATTAATGCACTTGATGCTGTTATTCAACTATTTAATGGAATAAACGCGCTAAGGCAACACGTTACCGATGATGTCCGAATTCACGGCATTATACCAGATGGAGGTGAAGCTCCAAATATTGTGCCAAGTTTTGCTCGAGCTCGCTTTTATATCCGTGCTAACTCAAGACCAAAAACAGATGCAGTTCGCGCTAAAATTGACGCAATCGCTTCTGGAGCTGCTCTTGCGACTGGAGCTGAACTAAAAATAATTGAGTTTCAAAATAAAGTCGATAACCTCATACCTAACGATACACTCAACAACGTATTTTCCGACATTTTTACCGATCTTGGAGAGGAAATTTATCTAACTAGTGACAACGGCATCGGTTCAACAGATACGGGCAATATCAGCCAAGTTGTACCTACGATTCACCCATATATCAAAATTGGACCTGAAAGCTTAGTTCCCCACACTGTCCCCTTTCGAGAAGCGGCAGCATCAGAGTTCGGAGATCAAGCCCTTTTAACCGGGGCAAAAGGACTTGCACTTATTGGCCTGGAACTCTTAACTGACCCAAGCCTGCTATCACGCGCACAGCAAGAGCTTCTTAACAGAAAAAAAGCAGCTGCACGATAGAAAAGCCGGGCATCTAATGGTATCCAGCTCTGACCATGGACAAATTCCTCTGACTTTATCTCAGAGGAATTTGTCACGAATTTTAAATCTTTCGGTCAAATAAAATTGAAGACTTATTGAAGATTTTTTGCGACGCTGCGGGCACCCCAGGTGTCCAACCTTTTTTCTATACAGAATCCACTTCCTCCTCTTCTTCAGCACGTTCTTTTTTTATGAGCATAATTCCGGCTATGATAAATAAAACAGACTGTACAATAGCGGCTCCCATTGTAACAAGCAACAACACACTGCCATTTACAAGCAAAATAATAGCAGCCTCTTTTGATTTGGTTTCTACAATAACAACAGCCCGTATAATAAAACCAAGGCTTAACAAGCTGAAACCTGCCGAAGCCCACAAAACAGAACTCACCAACACGTTAAAGCTTGATTCAACTGAGGATCCCCCTGAAAATATGGCTGTAAAAAAAGAAACAAGTAAAGCCGTAGAAAGGATAATTAATATACACCAAACGATATGAAAACCAAGACCTATATACGATAACGTTTTTTCCGTTGTTCTTTCATTAACCAATACATGCTCCCTCACTCTCATAATGCACTTTAATTAATAGTAAACGAAAAAGAGTGTTAAGTGAATAACAATTCACTTAACACTCTTTTTATTGTTTTATTTTCCTTCTAACACTTCCACGGCCTCTTTTAACGTTTCAGGCTGGCCGACATTTCCAGGGAAGATCACATAGGCTGCACCCGGGAATTTACTTTCTTGACCCGTTTTCCAAACAGGAATTCCTGGCTTAATTTGACCAGCTACTTCAGCACGCTTAACTGACAAACCAATTGTACCGATGCTACTAGATGTAATGCCACCTTTTGCAACGATGTAACTCGGCTGTACTTGCAAATCTCGTACAATGCTTGTTACAGCATCAGATATTTTAATCGATTGCTTTAACTCTTCTTCTTGCATGTCGTCACCTAAATCTAAGCGTTCACGACGTGTGTAATAAACTACGGATTCCCCATTTTTAATCGCTTCTTCACAAGCAAGGCGAACACGGTCTGTTTCTCGTTTAAACTTTTCTGCATCTTGTACAAGATGCACATCAAATTCAATGCCTTTTACTAGGCCACTTTCAAGCAAATGATTTAATTGCTCCGTTGTTTTCTTTACATGTGAGCCAACGGCTATTAAGCCGCCATTTTGGCTGTTTTTTGTAACCAGTTCATCACGTGTAAGCAATCCTTTGTCACTTACTCCACCTAGTACTTTTGTAAGAGCTGCAGCGCTACGGCAAATAAAATGTTTACCTTCTTTTACTGCTTGCATAAATGCTGTTGAAAACACTTCTACATCTTCGTACCCAACTGCATTCACGACTACCTTCTGAAAGTCATCTGCTTCAAGAAGTTGCTTCTTAATATGATCAACACGTTGGTTACGCAAATCATCGAGGCTAATATAAATTGTGTGTTCCTTTGTATACTTGCCTGCTGTTTTCTCTTCAATCCACTCACCGAGGTGAGAAGCGTTAAAACCAAATGTGCGGTCTTTCGCAAATTCCGTTTCACCTGCTGGAATTAAGCGTTCGCCATCTTGAACATAATGAACGTTGTTAATGGTTAGACGACCACCTTCTTTGAAGAAAGGCATGATGACTTCACCATCAAAACGACTATTAGAATGTGCTTCAATTGTCTGTTTTAACGTTTCAGTTTCAAGTGGGTAATGACCACGTAGAGTTGAGTCTCCACGACTAATAATGACGTATGGAATACCTTCTTCTACAGATACTGCTTGAACACGCTCAGCAATTTCTTCATGACATGTCTTTGTTTCACTTTCTGTAAAACCACGAGAATTTGTCAGGATAAAAAAGATGCGATTATCTTCACGGAAACCTGCTTGAATTGAAGATTTTTCCCAATCTGTGTAAACTGACACACCATGAACTGTCTGAATGCCAGTCGGGTCATCATCAAGAACAACCATTTTATAAGGAGAATCCGTTAATTCTTCCTGCAACTTCGTTTGAATTGCTTTACGATCCACATTAGCAATTTGACTCATTACCTGTTTTACATTCAAATTATCCATGCTTATGACTCCTCTCTTTTCACAATCACATTTGCCATTTTTTCGTAATGTTGCACAATGCTTGCGTGGTCAAGTGCTTCTTTTCCATCCGCCTTTAGTGAATGGAAAATCTCGAGTAATTGGCTTGAAAGTGGAAGAGGTACATCTAAGTCATGTGCTGTATTCATTACATTCGTTAAATCTTTCATATTAATATCAACTCGACCACCCGCTTTAAAATTGCGGTCAAGAATCATGGGGATTTTTGCATCCATAACTGTGCTTCCTGCAAGACCTCCACGAATCGCTTCGTACATTTTTTCAATATTAATTCCTGCTTTAGAAGCAAGAGTTAGAGCTTCAGAAACAGCAGCAATGTTTAAATTAACGATGATTTGATTAGCAAGTTTCGCAGTTGTCCCACAACCCGAATTACCAACAAGTACAATATCTGTACCCATTGCCTGAAGAACTGGCTTGGCACTTTCAAAGATAGCTTCTTCTCCACCAACCATAATGGCAAGTGTTCCGTCAACTGCCTTAGGCTCTCCACCACTTACTGGAGCATCAAGAAAATGAACTCCTTTTTCAGAAGCATGAGTTGCCATTTGTTTTGAATCGACTGGCGAAACTGAACTCATATCAACTACGACTAATCCTTCATGTGCGCCTTCAATTACACCGTTAATTCCAAATACCGCAGCGCGAACATGTTCCCCTTTTGGAAGCATTGTAATAACGATATCACTCTTCTCCGCTACTTCTTTTCCAGATGTTGCTGCAATAGCGCCTTCACTGGCAATTAGATTTACTGCATCTTGGTTTAAGTCAAAAACAGTGACAGCAAATCCGCCTTTTAACAAGTTTCTTGTCATGGGCATTCCCATAATGCCAAGTCCGATAAATCCTACACGTTTTTTCATGATACTCTCCACCTTTTTCTATCTCTGTTTTATCACATCTATTATGAATAGTTGATTGCACGTAACAATCAACTATCCTTGTTTTACCGTTAAATACCTGGTAAGAATCCAGAAATTGCACTTAAGAGATAAACGAATGCTAACGCAGTCAGTCCTGCAACAAAACCACCTAAACTCCAAACACGAAGCGTTTCTGACACAGATAAACGACCGAATTTAGAAACAACCCAGAATCCAGAATCATTTGGCAAGGATAAACCAATACCACCTGCGCATATTGCCAGTCCTAGCAACACTGGCGAAACACCTAGTTCAACAGCCATTGGTCCTAAAATTGAAGCCGTTGTTACTAATGCAACTGTCGCACTACCAAGAGACGCACGTAACACTTGAGCAAAAACAAATCCTAACAGTAACGCAGGCATATTAAATCCTTGCATTAAGCTGACAAGTAAATCTCCTAGCCCTGTTTCTTGAACAACACGGCCAAACGCTCCACCAGCACCGGTAATTAGGATAACCATACCTGAAGCTTCAAATGCCTCTTTAAACACAGTACTCGATGATTCTTTAATGTATTTAGGCAAAATGAACATCGCCGCGATAACACTAATTAACAAGGCAACGTTTTTATCACCTATGACGCCAAAGAATGTCGGCAGTGCAGCTTCTTCATTTCCTAAGAAAATAACATTGTTCATTAATGTATTCGATAGAATTAACACAATCGGAAGCGCTAGCATCGCATACGCTAACCAAGTTGGAATTTCTTTACGATTTGAAGTGGCAATCTCTTCGCCAGCGTCTAATTCAACATCATCTAACCGTCCATTATTGGGAATTCGTTTTCCAATGAACTTACCGTAAAGTACTCCACCTACAAGAGTTGCGGGAATTGCCACCAAAAGACCGTATAAGAAAAACACACCTATATCTGTTCCCATTTGATCTGCTACAACAAGAGGTCCTGGCGTTGGAATGATCAAACTATGAGAAACAATTAAACCGATCGCTAAGATGGCAACAAATGTTGATAAAGAGATCTTTGTTTTAAGAGATAAACTCTGAACTAATTTGTTTAAGATAATAAACGCAGCATCAAAAAAGACCGGAATTGCTACTGTTGTGGATGTTGCAGCAAGTGCGTATGGAGAGTTTTTCACACCAAAAGCACGTAGCATTGAATTTGCGATTTTTTCAATTGCCCCAGAAGCAGCTAAAAATTGACCGAATATAATTCCAAGACCAATTAAAATCCCTACTCCTGCTAACGTTCCTCCAAAACCATCTGCAATAATTCCTGGTACTTCTCTAACTGGAATTGCTGAAACCAAACCAATTCCGATTGCCGTAACAAGCAATGCGATAAATGCATCCCACTTAAACTTAATAATTAATATGAATAATATAATTAAAGCTACAATAAAGCCTAAAATTAGCCATTTCCTGTCAGCATTTCTGTCACCTCATACGTTGTTATTCGTTTATTTTTTCATTCTTGTCACAGCCAAGCGAGATCGATTTAAGTTTCGTTTCCCTTCCCCTCCTGATTCTGCTGCAACACGTGTATAAAGCGTATCCATTAGAGCAAGTTGTACCATCCTAGATATCATCGCGTCTGACTGCCGTGTTGTTTCATGGGCTTGCGTCACGAGTATGCAGTCAGCTAATTTTGCCAGTGTAGCCATCTTATTTGATGTAATAACGAGAACAAACGCTCCGTTGGCATGTGCCATCTCACATACATTAATGATGTCAATCGTTTCTCCAGAATGTGAAATCGCCACAACCATATCCTTTTCATTCATGTGACTTGCATAAATTGCTTGATAATGAGGATCTTTTACAGAAATGGTCATTCCGCCAAGCCTCATAAATTTATGCGCTCCATCTTCAGCGATCGTTCCTGATAACCCTTGTCCAAAGAAATATAATCTATTTGCATCGATGATCTGATTAATTGCTGATTCTATACTCTCTATGTTTAATGTATCTTTTGTTAATGCCATTGCTTGAAAAAATTGATCGCCAATCTTTTCAAAAATAACATCGGCGGTATCTTCTGGCATAATATCAATCGCTTCCGGAGAAGACGGTTTCAAATCAGCTAATTCTTGAGCTAATGCTACCTTTAATTCTTGATAACTACTATATTCTAATTTCTTATATAACCTCACTACACTCGGTTCACTCACTTCACTGAGCATGGCTAGTTCATTCATGGAAAGCAAAAAAGGTTTTTCGTGTTTTTGCAACTGAGCAATGATTTTCTCTTCGGTTGCTGTAAGCGATTTCTTTTTATTTTCAACCCGTTCTTGGAAACTGTTCACTTTTGGACACCTCCTGTTCCCGGTAGTAATATTACTACAGAAATAACGCTTACACAAGACAAATTTTATCATTTTCGTCATAATTCGACTTGATTAGCAAAGTTGCAGCACTTATTATTAGTATTAATATGTAGTATTACTACAAAATAATGGAGGTTTGATATGTTTACTACAACCAAAGAAGTCTTAACTTATGCAGAACAAACAAATAGCGCCATCGCGGCGTTTAATTGTTATAATGCAGAAACGATACAAGCAGCGATTACAGCAGCTGAGTCTAAACAACAGCCTGTAATTATCGCTTACGGTGAAAGGTACCAAGATTACATGAATTTGGAAGCATTCGCAGCATTTACTAAAGTTTTAGCTGAACAAGCGACTGTAAAAGTTGCACTTCATTTGGATCATAGCTACCAATTTGAAACAATAAAACGAGCAGTTAAAGCTGGATTTACTTCGGTGATGTATGATGGTTCTACCCATTCACTTGAAGATAATATTAAGCATACAAAAGAAGTGGTCAATTTCGCTCATGAACATGGAGTTTTTGTTGAAGCAGAAATTGGGTCAATGGAGAGAGGGGCTTTTTCAGATGAAGAAGAAGGAGATGGACGACTCACTGACCCAGATGAAGCAGTTCAATTTGTTAAAGATACTGGCGTAGATTTCCTAGCTGCGTCTATCGGGACGGTCCACGGTATGTACGACGGCGAGCCGAATATTCGCCTTGATTTATTAGAAGAGATTAAGAGCAAAATTGAGATTCCGCTTGTGCTTCATGGAGGATCTGGTACACCAGAGCAGCAAGTGTTAAAAGCGATTGATCACGGGATACGGAAAATTAATGTCAACACTGAGATTTCCCTTACTGCAGTGGAATCAATGAGTAACACCCTCGAGAAAAACGCAAAAACTCATTTGAGTGTTGTGATGGAAGATGCACAAAAAGCAATGGTTGCTCATATGGAGAAAGTAATTGACGTTTATTTAAATCAAAAATAATACAAGTTTCTCACGGAGTTGTAGTTTAAAAGCTACAACTCTTTTTTTGTCTCTATGTGCATGAAAAGAGCTAGCAATCGACATAATAATCGTTACTCATACAGGAAAGGAGCGGGAAAATGACAAGCACCAACCAATCAAACTCTGTAAAGCTTCAACCTTCAGATAACCTCTCGAAAAAACTTAGCTATATAAATGAAATAACTGGAAAGAGTGATGATCTTGTCATCCGCCCTTTTTCATTCGGAAATAAAGATGGAATACGTGCTGCAATGGTCTATATGGACGGACTTGTCGATGACCGCGCTTTGCAAAAGATGTTAGGTGGAGCCAAATCTTTTGAACTACAGGAAGATAAATCTGTTTTTCCACAGTTTCAAGCGGATCTAGAAGAAATCGGTCATGCAGAGAAAGTACTTGATTATAAAACGATGTTAGAGCGCTTGCTTAAAGGCAATTGCCTTTGTGCCATCGATGGTTTTGCATCTTGCCTATCTGTTGCTATCCCACAATTCTCTGAACGACCTGTAACTGAACCTACAACCGAAACAGTTGTCCGTGGTCCGAGAGAAGGTTCGTGGAAAACTCTCGAGTAAATACCTCCTTAATTCGTCGTCGTTTAGCTGACGAAAATTTATGGATTGAATCAAAAACAATAGGATTACGAACAAAAACTAAAATATCCATTGCTTATTTAAACGATATTGTCGATAAAAGTTTGCTTGATGAATTATATAGCCGTTTAGATCGGATTAATACGGATAGCATTCTCGAAGATGGTGATGTAGAAGAATTAATTCAAGATGCTTTCTATACTCCTTTCCCAACCGTGTACACAACCGAACGCCCTGATACGGCAGTTGCTCATTTATTAGAAGGGAAAATCGCCATTATCGTAGACGGTTCTCCAATGGTTATTGTCATACCGGCTTTGTTTGTACAGTTCTTTCATAATACAGAGACTATACGCAGCGTGCAGATATTGGCACACTTATTCGTCTTCTTAGATTTGTTTCTATTTTTATTGCCTTACTTGCGCCTTCTTTGTACATCGCTGTGACAACATTTCATCAGGAGTTAATTCCAACTGGCCTTCTCGGAAACCTAGCTGCTCAACGAGAAGGCACACCATTTCCAACTTTTATTGAAACGTTAATGATGGAAATCACATTTGAAATTTTACGAGAAGCTGGAATACGAATGCCACAACCAGTTGGTCAAGCTGTATCAATCGTTGGAGCCATCGTTATTGGTCAGGCAGCAGTCCAAGCGGGGATTGTATCAGCTGCCGTCGTTATTGTTGTTTCCGTCACTGCCATTGCCAGTTTTGTTTTCCCTAGCTATAACATCGGCATTCCTATTCGTATTTTGCGATTCGGCTTTATGGCTCTTGCTGCTTCTTTTGGTTTAGTTGGTATTTGTATTGGCTTTACTGCGATGTTGCTGCATTTATCTAGTTTAAAATCATTTGGTATTCCTTATATGGAAGGGTTATCGCCTTTTGTTTGGAAGAATCAAAAAGACATTGTAGCTCGAGCTCCGAAATGGACGATGAATACGAGGCCAAAACCAGGAGACCACCTCGATAACATACGGCAACGGACTCCTAAACCTGGTCCTGAAAATAACTAAGGAGGGATAGTAAATGAAGAAACACACAATAATTAAAGTAACTCATGCGTTTCTTCTATTAACCCTTCTCACAGGATGCTGGGACCGCTGGGAGCTTAATGAGCTTTCGTTGATTGTAGGGATGGCTATTGATCACGATGATACGGATTATATTTTAACGATGCAGGCGATGAACCCTGCAGAAATCGCATCACAAGAAACGGGCCGTGGTTATGCCCAGGCAATGAATGTACAAGAGAAATCAAAGACTGTTCACGAGTCTTTGCGAAGAATGGTCCAAAAATCGCCTAGACGCGCGTTTCTTTCTCAACTAAAAGTGTTAGTTATTAGTGAGGAAGTGGCTAAGGAAGGTCTTGAACATATATTGGATTTCTTTTATCGTGACCATGAAATGAGGTCTGATTTCTATATTGTTATTGCCCGTAACAACAAAGCACATGAAATTCTTGATATTATCACGCCACTCGAAACACTACCATCACAAAGCATTTTTGATTCAATAAGCTTTTCTTTGCGGTCTTATGCTGGAACAAAAGCAATTACGATAGATGAACTTTTTCAAGAGATGACGGCAGAAGCATCGAGCCCTCTATTATGGGTATTACAGTTGAAGGAAATATCGGCAAAGGGGAAACACGTGAAAATGCTGAGTCAATTAGACCAAAAGCGTTGTTAAGAAATAACGGGATCGCTATTTTTAAGAATAACCATTTTCTCACATGGTTCTCAAATGAAAAAAGCAAAGGACTTGATTACTTAACCGGTCCAATTAGTGAGAGCGTAGGAAGCTTCTCTTGCCCTGGAGGAGGCGAAATCGCATTAGAATTAGCTAAATATGACAGGGACATTGACATTAAAATAATCGATGGGAAACCAGACGTCACATATAATTTCAAATTAGTAACGTCCATTTCCGAAGTAGATTGTAATTCGCTTGATTTATCACTACCTTCCTCCTATGAAAAGGTCTCAAAGAATGCAGAGGAAGAATTTGAAAGTATTCTTCAAGATTCAATTACAGCCACTCAGGAGTTAAAAACCGATGTATTAGGAGTAGGGCAGCAACTTTATCGCAAACATCCTAACTACTGGGAAAATGTAAGGGATGATTGGGACAATTTATACAAAGACTTAGACATTCATGTAAATGTCGAAATCGACATCACTGATAGTGGTAATATTATCAATTCTTTCTCAACAAAGGACGGTTAATTTGATGTTTATTAAGTTAGTAGCCGTTTTAATCGGAGCTTTCGTGATTGCCTGGAGTCAAAGAAAGTCACTAAAAGCGGATCGCAAACTTCAAATTGTATATTATGGGTTGCTGATACTTGCAACCGTTTATGGTACTGCCTATGCACTTGAACTTAATATTCCAAGTCTCGCCAACGGACTAACATCAATTGTGAAAGCAATTCAAGGAGTGCAGACATAATGAAGCAGCACATTTCAAGTAGCCAATTTCGTATGCTTGTTATCTATAGTACGTGCAGTACATCAGTGCTAAGCATGCCTCTCATTCTTGGCACATTGGTCGGTCGCGATGCTTGGTGGATACCTCTGGTTGGTACTGTATTAGGGTTTCCATTTATATTTATTTTTCTAACTATGTCGCGGTGGTACCCAACAACTGATTTCTTTGGAATAAGCAATAAAATTGTCGGGAAAAAGTTCGGTAAGGTATGTGGCTTGCTCTTTACTTTACTCCCGTTACTTACTATTTCAACGAAACTGCATTACTCAACTGATTTTATTACAACCCACTTATTAAAAACGACCCCACCTATTGTTGTTGTTGCAATATGCATGTCAGTAGTGGCGATGGGTAGTTATTTAGGAATAGAAGCACTCGGTAGAACCGCAGAAATGTCCGCCTTTTTCTTTTTCTTACCTCTTTTCATACTGATACTATTTAAAATACCAGATATGGATATTGAGAAAGTATTGCCTTTTTTTAGAGGTGATGAGAACAACTATATTGACGCTATCCTGTTTTATATAGCCATTACAGCGTGTAATAGCGTATTGCTGCTTGCACTCTATCCATACGCAGTTGCTGATAAAAAAAAAGCAGAACATGCTTTCTTACAAGGTTTTCTTATTGCCTGTTCCATTATTTTCTTAATTACACTACTATGCGAAACTGCTCTTGGTCCTGAACTAATGACCACTTCTTACTTCCCAAGCTTTACATTAGCGCAACGTATCTCCTTTGGGAACTTTGCAGAGCGAGTTGAAGCCTTATTAACGGTCATATGGTTTATTACAATCTACTTCAAAATCACGCTGTACCTCTTCATATCAACTCGTGGTATTGCACAGACTTTTGGTATTAAAAACGAGAGACCATTAACCTTGCCTATCGCTATGCTATTTGTCTTCATTCCTTTGCAAGCCTTTGATAACACAACTGATGACTATGAATTTTATGTAGGACCTGCCAAATGGCTCTCTTTACTAATAGGTGGCATTCTCCCAATAGTATTGTTCCTAATCGGTTCTTTTCAAAGAAGAAGACAGAAACAACAGCTACTCCCTAAGCAGACTCATCGATCAGACACATCAAGGAGAGTGTAATCTCTTATGGAATCAAATGAAACGTTTAATTCTCTTGCGTTCGCATTCATTGTTATATACGCCACATGCAGTACGGCCCTCTTAGGCATCCCGTCTTCCATGAGTTATTTTGTTAACCAAGATGCTTGGCTAATCCCTATCATTGGTAGCTTAATCGGTCTATCCGTTATTTTTTTATATACAATTCTTGCACGGTGGATGCCAAAGGGAATTATTTATACAATGAATGATGCAATTCTAGGTAAAATGTTTGGTAAGCTTGCCACGATCGTGTACATCTTGTTTCCTTTGCTTCACTTCCCGGCAATTTTTACATACGGTATCAATTTCATTACCCATTTCCTTTTACCAACGACCCCATTCATTGCATGTATGCTTTTATGTTTAACGATTATCGTATTTGGTGTTTTTACTGGAGTAGAAGCCATTGCACGTACAGCACTGCTCATTAGCATCTTCTTTATTGTTCCATTAGTCCTTTTAATTGGTTTAAATATACCTGACATTGACTTTGACTATACACAGCCAATGTTTCACTCGTCATTTGCAGACAGTGGACAAGCGTTGTCTATATATATGGGCAATGTCGTTTGCAACGTCGTTATTCAACTTGTGATCTTTCCAAAGTATATAGCGAACAAAAAAACAGGAGAGCGTGCATTGTGGATCGGCTACAGCGTTGGTTGTGTTATTCTTATTCTATTTACGTTCCTATGCATCACAGTACTCTCACCAGAGGTAACAGCAAGAGATTACTATCCAGCACTTTCACTCGCACAACGAATTGAACTCGGTGAATTTCTTGAACGAATTGAGGCTACGATTACGATTCTTTGGTTTATTTCAATCTATTTTAACTTACTCCTTTACTTTTATGCGATTGTTTCAGGCATTGCCCATCTCTTTAACATAAAAAACAGCAAGCCACTCATTTTACCAACGGGAATGTTGTTATTATTTTTAGGTGCGACTTACTTCACGAGCGTTGTTCAGGAACGGGAATTCTACCGTTTCGTAAGTATTCCACAATCCATTTCCACTGGTCTTGGACTCCCACTGTTGCTTGTACTTGTTGGTATGATTAGGCGTAAACGTAAGGGCTTGCCTCTCTATCCAAAGCACATAGATACCCAATCAACAAAAAGGAAAGGAAACAAACAATCATCGAACCTATAAAAAGCAGAGACCGATATGGTCCCTGCTCTCTTATCACACATTTTCTTGTTTTAACGCGTCGATGATGTTTTCTTTTTTCACTTTCGACATGGAATAGAACATAGCCGAGCCAACAATAATGAAAACCGCAATAACCACATACATGATATGGAGCCACGGCAACGTGAACGTGTACGAAAACGAGTTTTGTGTTGTACGATAAATCAAATACATGACACCGATACTAAGTGGCAGTCCATACAGCAATGATTTCATGCCATAGAAAATACTCTCATAACGAATCATTTTATTAAAGGATTTTGGCGTCATGCCAACAGATTTTAACATTGCAAACTCCCTTTTTCGGAGTGCAATACTTGTTGAAATTGTGTTAAAAATATTCGCGACGGAGATAAGCGTAATGAGCGTAATAAATCCATAGGTGAATACCGACAGGACCGTCATCATCTGTGTCTCTTGCTGCCTTACTTGGTAGTAGTTATACACCGATAGATTAGAAGAAGAATCACTTTCTTCTATTACCGATTGTGTCGCTAGAGGATCTTCACTCGTCAGGTAGAGTGTATGGCCAGGCATCGCTTCATCAATGGACACGGTCAATTCATCAAACGTTTCATCCGCAACAATCACAATCAAGTTACCTAAATAAACACTGCTTATCCCCATCGGAATTTCACTTGTTAAGCCAGCCACTTCTACTGCCGGCAATTCAACTTGATCATCTGTCTCCCAACTTCGTAAACAACGTCAAGTCTCTCCCCAACTTCTATTTGTACTGCACTTGTTTCTACATATTTTCCAAGTGCATCATCACCATAAGAGATTTTATCTACAAAGATCGCCTGAGGACTACTCGCTTCGTTTAGATACTAAGATTAATCCCGGCTTGTTCTGCATACGTTTTAAAACTATCTTCCTCCATACCAACAAGCTGAATATCATACGGATATTGTCCATCAACAAGCATCTCTGGTGCTTCTTTTGCATGTTCAATTAACTCTGGAGATGCATTCTCTTCATTTACAAATGAGCTTAAATACATCGTTCGATTTATACTGGATGCCGTCACATTTGCTACTAGATCTTCATTTCCTAAAAGATTCTTAAGAGCCTCAACACCATCATTCGAAGAAACCTCAATATCATAATTCATTTCGCTCTGCGATAACTCAAGCGAACGTTTTAGACTCTCAGTAAAATAAGACACTGATAAAAACAAGATGATGCTAATCATAAGCGAAAACACAGTGACTTGATAGCGACGCTTATTCCGTTTTAAATTCTTTAATCCTATTTCAGCCTCTAACCCAAAAAGCTTTGTAACAAGCTTAGATGTTTTACTGCTTTTCCTGTTAATTTCACATCTTGTGTTTGACGAATAGCGTCTATAGCTGTAATTCTTGATGCCCGAATCGCCGGGATATACGTTGAAATAAAAATGGTAACTGCTGATATTGCTGCTGCAATCAAAAGTGAGGTCGGAGTAACTATTAATTCCAACCCTTCCTTCGCACCCGTTGCTTCTATGAACGTATTATTAATAAAGAAGAACGTAATACCAATACCAACTACACCTGCGATTAACCCAAGCGGAATACTAATTAATCCAATAATAAACCCTTCAAAAAATACAGAATTCCTTTTTTGTCTTTTTGTTGCTCCAACACTGGATAGCATACCTAGGTGCCTCGATCGTTCTGATACAGAAATAGCAAATGCATTAAATATAAGAGCGACAGAACCAACAACAATCACCGCAATAATAATTGATAAAAGTCCGTATAGTGTTGCTTGCATACTATCATTTGTTGTTAAACCATAATAACGCAGCAATTCATCATTAAACGAAATAGAATTGACACCTAGCTCCTCTGCTAACGCATCCGCATCCTCATAAAGAGAACGACCAATGTCGTTAAGCACAACTAGCCCATTTACATGATCTTCTGTAGTCATAGTCTCTTCATCAACATAAGCGAGAGCTGTATATGCTGGTCCCCATGCAGGTTCCCATTCAGGACGTTCAATAATTCCTACAACCTCATACTCTTTGTTTATCTCATTAACGAGTTCTTCTCCTAGCTCACCATCACTTGTCCATACGAGGAAATTATGCTGCGATAGATAGTCATAGTCCTCATACCCTTCTTCCTCCGTTACCCGATCACCGATAGGAAGTGTAATTGTGTCACCAATCTCATAATAAATCCCTGCATTTTTTGCGACTTCTTCAGAGAGAACGATCTCATTTTCTGCCCTTGGCATTCTTCCTAAACTAAGAGTAAGTGGAAAACGTTCATAACCAATCTCATTCATCTCTTGTATAAAAAGATAAGGCTTGCTTTCATTTGCACTTCCTTCTAATTTAGCAAAACCAAGATCTTTTGACAAAATTAAATCATCTGTCCCATCATCTTGCTTAATTGCACCAAGCTGATCTTTTGTTACATCTTCATAAGCAACATGCCATTCTCCGGAATTAGCAATCGTATTACGCTGAAGCATGTCCATAAAGGACAAACCAAGGGTTGCAACTGCTGAAACCATAGCAACTGAAATAATCGTACCGAGAATCGTCACAAGTGTTCGTTTTTTGTTTTGCTTTAAGTGACGAACCGTTAGCTTGTTGACAATATTCACGGACGAATCACCTCATCATTCGCGACCTTGCCGTCTTCTATCGTGATGACACGATCAGCTTGAAGCGCAATCCGCTCATCATGTGTGATGACCACAAGGGTTTGATTTAATGTTTTATTAAACATTTTTAATAGGTCAATGATTTCTCCGCTGTTCTTACTATCAAGATTACCCGTAGGTTCATCCGCAAGCATAATGGCCGGATTGCTCATTAATGCACGCCCAATTGAAACACGTTGTTGCTGACCACCAGAGAGTTGATTAGGTAAATGAGACAACCTCTTCTCCAAACCAAGAGAGCTAACAAGATTAGAAAAATGTTTCTCATCTACTTTGTGATTATCAAGCAACAGAGGCAATGTCATATTTTCTTCAACTGTTAAAATAGGGATCAGGTTGTAAAACTGATAAATCAACCCAATCTGCCTACGCCTAAAAATAGCTAATTGCGTTTCATTTAGCCCGTACATATCCGTATTATCAACATAAACATGTCCACTTGTTGGACGGTCTACACCACCAAGCAAATGCAAAAGCGTGGACTTCCCTGACCCTGATGGTCCAATAATTGCCGTAAATTCTCCCTTACGAACCGTAAATGAGACATTATCAAGTGCTTTAACAGCCGTTTCACCTTTGCCGTACACTTTAGACAAATTTTCAATTCTTAAGATATCCATCATTCATCCTCCAATATCTTTTGTTATAACCTAAGTATATCTGCCTAAAGTGACTCGTTCGTGACTTTTAAAGTGACAATTTAGTCACTTACTATGAACGGTTGTCTCGGTAGAACTTTAACGTAAATATCGTCCCTTCATTTAGCTTACTTTTCACTTCAATCGCACCATTCTGGCTTGTCACAATACGATGGGCCATAGCAAGACCTATACCAATACTGTTCGCTCCAGAGCGTTCTCCCTTAAAGAAACGTTTGAAAATATGAGGAAGCTCTTTCTTATGAATACCCGCCCCATTATCTCGAATCATTATTTCTGTGTAGATGATATTCTGTGAAAAAGCAACAGTAATAACACCGTCTTCCTCTGTATGCTCCATTGCGTTTTTGATTAAATTAATGAGTGCTTCCTTTGTCCAATGAAAATCACCTTGAAAGAAAACATCTGATTCTCCATCAATTAAAAATGTCTGGTTCTTTAATTCCATTGGAATGAGCAACGGCGCAGCCGCTGCTTCGACGATTTCAGCGACACAAACGCGTTCACGCTTAAAATCAACCGTACCCGCATCCATTTTTGATAACTTTAATAATGATGAAACAAGCCAATCAATCCGCTCAAGTTGAATCACTATGCTTTGAGTAAACTCTTCTCTTTTTTCTAATGGGAGCTTTGGATTCGCTAAGAGATCGGCCATTACCGTCATTGAAGTTAGGGGTGTTTTTAACTGATGAGAAATGTCTGACAGGGCATCTGTTAGTTTTGTTTTATCATCCGCTAGTCTCACACTTTGTTCAGACAACATCTGTGTCACTTTATAAATCTCGTTTTTTAATATGCTTAACTCTCCTTCTTGATTGTCACGCACATCAAGAGAGAAAGCACCAGAACTAATTTGTCTTAAATAACCTGATAGCCTTTCAACTTCTTTATAGCGCAATCTCGTAAAACCAATACTTATCCCAATTAACAAAATCATCACCATTGCCACAATAGCAGCTGCCAACAAGGAGATGAAGGAAAGCCCTATAACTGTGATCAGTGCGATACCGACCAGCCATATCATGTATAAACGCCACTCTTTATTCCGGAACATTAACTGCCCACCTTGTAGCCCCGGCCTCTAACCGTTTGAATAATCGTCGGATTATGCGGGTCGTCTTCCAGTTTTTCACGTAATCTTTTAATATAGACGGTTAACGTATTGTCATTAACAAAATCTCCAGCTACATCCCATATTTGTTCGAGCAATTGACTCCTCGAAAGGACTTGTCCCATATGATTAGCAAAAATCATGAGTAACCGATATTCTAACGCTGTCATCGACACCTCTTGGCCTGATTTAACAACTTTCCCCTCGAGCATATGAATTCGAACCGGACCAAGTTCCAGTATCGACTGCTGGCGTGGTTGTTTGTCATATCTTCGCAAGACGGACTTAATTCTTGATAAAAGCTCACGTATACGAAATGGTTTCGTTATATAATCATCCGCCCCCATATCAAGGCCCATTACGACATTCCCTTCATCATCAACAGCGGTTAGAAAAATAACAGGAATATCACTTTTATCTTTCACTAATTTGCATAACTCATAACCACTTCCATCTGGCAAAGCCAAATCAAATAAGCATAAGGAAATGCAATCAATCTGTTCCGAAAGTACTTGCTTTGCCGAACGGACGTCTGGACACAACATAGCCTCAAACCCTTCTTGCTCGAGTGAATATTCAATTCCCGTCGCAATCGTTTGATCATCCTCCACAAGCAGTATCTTCATAACACCCACCCTTTTTCGTAATTAATGGTGTTAGTTTACCATATAGCTCACCTTTCCACTAAAACATGGGAAACTAGCTATTCTTCTAGAAATAAAAGTTTTTGATCTGCAGATTGTTGAGACGCTTCAATAACAAGTGAAATAAATCCACAATTGTCTCTGAAGTAGAACAATTTACAGATGTGCTTCCAATAAAGACCGTCGCTACCTACAATTGTTCACGTTAAAAAGCTAGTGACGCCTTATTCGATGAATGAGAAAAGGACTCATAAGTAATCTTGAGTCCTTTTCATGTTTCCTTATTTTATCACTATCATTTTTAAGTCTTTGGACACCCTCTAGAAAAGCTATCTTTTTTTGTCATGTGACTTCTAATAAGATTATGCAACCGCGGACGCAATCGTAAAATACCCGTCCCTCTTCCAAAGTGAACGCGGTTTGTTAATAGGATCACTTGAAGATCTTCGACTGGATCAATCCAAATGCTCGTACCAGTAAAACCGGTGTGCCCATAGGAAGAAGTGGAAAATAAATCTCCACATGATGAAGGTCCTGATGACTTCATCAACCACCCAAGCCCGCGAGGTTCATCGGCAAAGGGCGTATGATTTTTGGCAGCCAACTTTAACAATGGACCAACAACTACTTCATTGTCTCGAAACACCCCATCATTCGAAGCATTGATACGTAATTCCCCAAATCTGTAGCGGTCGAAAATAAGCCTGCGTGCCCACTTATACCTCCCATAAACCTTGCGTTCTCATCATGTACGACTCCTCGTAACCAACTCCCGCTTGCCTCATCATATTCCATGGATGCAAAGCGACTTTGGTTATAATTTGGATTAAAATTCGTTTCTTTCATACCGAGCGGTTCAAATAGCTCGCGCTTTGCCACAACGTCCAATCGTTGATCAGCTATTTTTTCAATTAGTTTATACAACATCATAAACCCTAAATCGCTATAGATGACCTTGCTACCGGGACTAGCTTGCAAAGAAGTAGTTGCAATAAGTCTCGGGATCTCCTTCGGCTCTATCGATTCTTTATAAAAATCACGGCTAGCTGGTAAACCTGAAGTATGGGTTAATAATTGGTAAACTGTGATGTCTTTTTTATCTTCTTTTGTGAACTCTTCAAGAAAAAAAACTGACTCGGTCATGAAGATGAACGTCCCCAGATGATACAAACTTTAGTATTAGTGGCAACGTACAAACGACCTTTGTCAATGAGGCAAGATCAAACACCGTATTCCTATCCATTTTTTCTTTTTGAGGATAGACTGCTGATTTCCCAACAGCGGCAGTCATGATTTGTTTCTCCCCTTGGCGTACACTTATAACAGCACCAGGATGGAGCCCGCCTTCATTTCTTTTTCCAAAAAATAAATAACCTCGTCTTTCATTTCCTCACGCTCCCTTATCAATTATACGAATAACCTCATTTATTGAAGACACAGTATCTTTTTATCTCACCACATTCAATTACACACATCTTTATTCCTGTAAATCAACTTACTTTATAAAGAAATACAGTAAATTAGTTCCGATTTTCCAAAAAATATTGACATATTCATTATACAGGAATACTATTTTCCTCATATCTTTTTAATCCTTTAACACATTGAAAGAAGGTTACACTTATGCCAGCGAATCATCGCACGGCACCAAGTATTCCCCAGAAAGGTTTTTTTGGTCACCCTAAAGGTCTATTCACATTATTTTTCACTGAATTTTGGGAGCGTTTTTCCTATTATGGGATGCGTGCCATTCTTTTATATTACTTATATGATACGGTAGCAAACGGTGGTCTTGGTTTTGATCGAGCGACTGCGACTGCCATTGTTTCTATTTACGGTGCACTCGTTTATATGTCAGGTGTACTCGGAGGTTGGTTAGCAGACAGACTGTTTGGCACAAAAAAAATGGTTTTCTATGGCGGCGTTATAATTATGCTTGGTCATATCGCTTTATCCATCCCTGGAAGCACCAGCGCTTTTTTCGTTAGTATGATTCTGATTATTCTTGGTACCGGCTTATTAAAACCCAATGTATCAAGTGTTGTTGGTGATTTATATACAGCTGATGATACACGCAGAGATTCCGGGTTTAGCATTTTTGTCATGGGCATTAACCTAGGTGCTTTTGTAGCACCACTCATTGTCGGAACACTTGGACAAAAATACAATTACCATCTCGGGTTTGCAGTTGCTGCGGTCGGCATGTTTATCGGGCTTATTGTCTTTCTCATGACACATAAAAAGTATTTAGGCACTGCAGGTGAAATGCCACCTAATCCACTTCCAGCAAACAAACGGAAAAATGTCATTGTCAGTTTAGTTGTTGGTGGCTTGGTCATCCTTGCCGCTAGTGCGCTTTTACTCGCTTATGAGATTGTTACAATTACATTCTTTATCAACGCTGTCAGCATTTTAGGCGTACTGCTCCCAATTATCTATTTTATTGCGATGTACCGTAGTAAGAAGACAACGAGCGACGAGAAGTCACGATTAATTGCATACATTCCATTATTTGTCGCTGCGGTCATGTTTTGGTCGATCCAGGAACAAGGTGCTACGATCCTTGCGCTTTATGCGGCAGAACGAACACAATTGTCGCTTGGGAGTTTCACATTACAAGCATCTTGGTTTCAATCACTTAATCCTTTATTTATCATTGCGCTTGCCCCCATTTTTGCATGGCTCTGGCTTAAGCTAGGCAGCAAACAACCTGGCACACCGATTAAATATGGCATCGGAATTATCTTTGCAGGTGCTTCGTTTTTAATTATGGTGATTCCAGCTATGATGGGTGGCACTCAAGTAAGCCCGCTTTGGTTAGTTTTCAGCTTTTTCCTTTGCGTTATTGGAGAACTGCTTATTTCACCAGTCGGCCTTTCCATTACAACAAAGCTTGCGCCAAAAGCCTTCTCAGCACAAATGATGAGTATGTGGTTTCTAACGAATGCCTGTGCACAAGCACTAAATGCACAGTTAGCAGGGGTCTTTGACAAAGTATCCGAAACAACCTATTTTGGTGTACTAGGAGGTACAGCTGTCATTCTAGGTCTTGCTATGTTTGCTCTTACACCGATGATTAAGCGAGCAATGCGCGGCATTCAATAAAAGGTAAGACGCCAGGCTACACTGGCGTCTCTTTTTGTTTCTGAGATCTCTTAATCGTTGAACGTAAAACAAGGAATCCCTCTCTTTAAGTCGAATTTAACCATGAACCAAAACTTTGAAAGGAGTCGATCCAATGAGTGATATGCTTGTGCCTTTATATCGTTTACCAAAGGAAAAAGAGGCATCAAACGATTTCAACATTAGAAGAGCCCTCGCACCAGAAAAATCAATTATCCTTGATTGGGTGAAAAACCACTTTGGTCAAGCCTGGTCTGACGAGTGCGATGTTGCTTTCAGCAATGCACCTGTTACTTGTTATATCGCGATTCAAGACGAAGAATTGATTGGGTTTGCTTGCTATGATGCAACAATGAAAAACTTTTTTTGGACCAACTGGCGTACAAGAAAATGCACGCGGTCTTGGTGCTGGCAAGGCGCTATTGTTACGATGCTTCCATTCAATGAAAGAAACTGGCTACGGATATGGAATTATAGGAGGCGCTGGTCCGGTTGAATTTTATGAGCATACACTTGGAGCGATTGCTATACCAGACTCAAAACCTGGCATTTACGCAGGCATGCTTCGCTCTAAACCGACTAGTACAAGCAAAAGTTAAGATAAGTACTGAGCTCACTCTGTTGCAACTAGCGTAGAAAGAAACCTACTTTTCGACCTTAGCTGAGACCCCATTGAAGATAGTTGTTCTCTGGGGTTTTTGAGTTGAGTTGAACTGAATCAATGAATCGTGGAAAAGTAGCTTTAATGGGAAGTCGGAAACGAAAGTGGGAATTAGAGAGATTTAATGACGATTGTGGAGATTTCATGCGGTAGTCAGAGATTCGATCAATAGATGAGGAGATTCTATCGCTCATCATCTACATTTAATCAGTAAGTCACAGATGAATTAAATATCATTCATCATAACCACCAATAGTCTGTCAATCTCCTCCATCAACTACAAAGAAGCCTGCTTAAGCAGGCTGCTTCAACGAACTATATTTCTATGAAAAGAAAAAGCTTAATCCAAATACAACAAAGAATCCAACTAGACCAATAATTGTTTCCATAACCGTCCACGATTTAAGTGTATCTTTTTCAGACATCTCAAGGAAACGGTTTACGAGCCAGAATCCTGAATCATTCACATGGGATAACACTGTCGCACCACATGCAATTGATATCGCAATTAACGCTAGAGAAGGCTGTGAAAGATCGACCATTTCTAAGATAGGTGAGATTAAACCCGCAGCCGTAATCATTGCTACCGTTGCAGAACCTTGAGCAACTCGGACAAAAGTAGAAATCAGGAATGCGAGTAACACAAGTGGAAATCCTGAAGACGCCATTAGTTCGCCCATCGCATCACCAACACCGCTTTGAATAAGCACTTCTTTAAACACGCCGCCAGCCCCTGTAATTAAAATAACAATTCCAGCAGGTTCGAGCGCTTTTGTCGTCATCGTTTGCATTTCTTCCTTTGTCACACCACGACGCTTACCAAGGAAATACATCGCAAGTAACGTTGCAATAATTAATGCGATAAATGGATGCCCAATGAATGTCACAATATCACGAAGCATACCCTCTTCTAGAATAACTCCTCCTGCGGTATTTAACAGGATAAGAGCTAACGGGGAAAGGATAATAAAGCAGATTAAAGCAAAAGAAGGCAATTGTTTTCTCTCATCTGATTCTTTTTCCGCTTCTTTAGCAATGTGGGCAGGGACACTGATATGTAATTTATTCCCTATATATCGTCCAAATAGCGGGCCTGCTACAACCATCGCCGGAATCCCTGCAATGACACCAAACAATAACATCCAACCTAAATCAACACCAAGTACAGACGCCACTGCAATTGGACCTGGCGTGGGAGGGATGAAACTATGGGCCACTGCAAGTCCAGCCAAAAGCGGTATCGCGTAATAAAGCAAAGATTTTCCTGTACGCATTGCAAGGCTATACACGATAGGGAGCAAGATAACAAGTGCGACATCTAAAAACACAGGAATTGCAACAATGAACCTGTTAAACCTAAAGCCCATTGCGATCGCTTTTCTCCAAACTTATCAACGAGAGTAAAAGCCAACCTTTCAGCCCCTCCAGAAGTTCGAAGCATTTCTCCAAACATAGCACCTAGACCGACAACAATGGCAATAAATCCTAAGGTGCCGCCCATTCCACTCTCCATTGTTTCAAGCAAAAAGCTTGGATCCATTCCTGTAAAAAGCCCAATCAAAATACTAGCGATTAACAAAGCGAGAAACGCTTGCATTTTCGAGTGCATAATTAAATATAATAGGACGCCAATCCCAATAATCGTAATCAGTATCAATCCAAAAGATGACATTGATTCCCCTCCTTCTGTTACAGTGGTCTACTTACCACTCAGCGACACTCTGGTCTTTATGACGCCAAATGGGGTTGCGCCAATTATGCCTGTTTCAGCCATCCTCCGGACATGTTCTTCATTGATTTCGATACCTAATCCAGGTTTATTTGGAATATCAACATACCCATCTTTGTATTTAAAAACGCTTCCATCTACCAAGTAATCAAGCAAGTCCGATCCTTGATTGTAATGAATGCCGAGGCTTTGTTCTTGAATAAATGCGTTATGGCATGTTGCATCAACTTGCAAACAAGCTGCTAAGGCGATTGGTCCAAGAGGACAGTGTGGCGCTGCCGCCACATCAAAGGCTTCTGCCATCGAAAGGATCTTTTTGTTTTCAGTAATTCCCCCAGCATGAGATAAATCTGGTTGGATAATATCGGCATAGCCGTCAGTAAGCAACTTCTTAAAATCCCACTTTGAATACATTCGTTCACCAGTTGCAATTGGTATAACTGTGTGGTTCGCAATTTCTCGTAAAGCTTCATTGTTCTCTGGCAAGACTGGCTCTTCGATAAACATTGGTCTAAATTGTTCTAATTCTTTCGCTAACATTTTTGCCATTGGCTTATGAACACGTCCATGAAAATCGATTCCAATACCTACATAAGGACCAACTGCATCACGAATCGCTGCCACATTCTCTAGCACCCGATCAATTTTTTCATACGAATCGATGTACTGTAGTTCGTCTGTTGCATTCATCTTGACCGCAGTAAATCCTTGGTCGACAACCGATTTAGCTGCTGCCCCTACGTCAGATGGACGGTCACCACCTACCCATGAATAGACTCGAATCGATTCGCGCGCTTTTCCTCCTAACAATTGGTGGATTGGCACGTTTAAATGCTTGCCTTTAATATCCCAAAGAGCTTGGTCAATTCCCGAAATCGCACTCATTAATATTGGACCTCCGCGGTAAAAGCCACCGCGATACATCACATTCCAGTGATCTTCAATTTGAAGTGGGTCTTTTCCAATCAAATATTCCATCAATTCATCCACTGCTGTCTTAACAGTCGCAGCACGTCCCTCGATTACCGGTTCTCCCCATCCGGTAATTCCTTCATCTGTTTCGATTTTTAAGAATAGCCATCTTGGTTGAACCTGGAAAAGTTCATAATTCGTAATCTTCATAAATAACCCACCCTTTATCATCATTTGTTTGACTTAGTAACAACAAAGCTATGCTTATTAGTTCGAAACCAAGTGAACAAAGGTTTGCGCTTTTGCCGTTAATTCTTTTAGAAACGTATCAGTCACTTCAGCTTTAGTGTTTACTAGTGAACTTCCGATTCCAAATGCAGTGGCCCCTGCCTTTTGAAATTCAATGATGTTTGTTTCGTTTACACCACCAGTTGGAACTAAGGGAATATGAGGAAGTGGTCCTCGAATATCTTTGATGTATCCTGATCCAATGCTTGCTGGAAAGACCTTTATTAAGTCTGCACCGTGTTCATAAGCCGTTAAAATTTCTGTCGGAGTATACGCCCCTGGAATACTTACTTTGCCGTAACGTTTTGTCATTTTAATTGTTTCTGTATTTACAGTTGGCGATAGGATAAAATCCGCTCCCGCCTCAATTGCAGACCTTGCTGATTCTGGGTCCAAAACAGTCCCAGCGCCGATCTTTATTTTCCCTTCAAACGCTTCTGCCATTTGATTGATTCCTTCAATAGCATCAGGAGAGTTTAACGTAACCTCAACTAATCGAATGCCTCCTTCTTTTAAAGAATTTCCAATAAGAAGTAGATCCTCTTTCTTTGCTCCTCTGATAATGGCTATAAGTTTATGTGTATGAATGGCTTCAAGTGTATTCATTATCAATCTCTCCTTCATCTGACAACATCATCATGTTCTTTTGCTTCCATATAGGTTTGCAATTGTTCTCTTGTTGGCAAACCTTCAATATCTCCATTTACTTGTGTTACTAGTGCACCGATTGCACACGCTCGTCTGACAGATTCTTCTAATGTTAATTCATCTAGCAAGCCAGAAAGCAATCCTGCAGCAAACCCATCACCAGCTCCAATTGGATCAACAACATGAGGCACATGAAAAGGAGCTACATATCCACTTTCTTGTTCCTTCTCGTAATAAGCTCCTGCTTCTCCAAGCTTAATGACGACTGTGGTTGCACCAAGTTTTTTGCAGCACTCCGCGATCTCGACGTCATTAGACGTTCCAAATAGAAAAGCCCCTTCCCCTTTGCCTGGCAACACGATATCCGATAAACCAATTAGTTGTTTAATTAAATCGATACCGCCATCATCATCTAGCAGTTTTTTACGAATATTCGGGTCAAATACAATAGGTATCCTCGCTTCTATTGCTTTGTGAATAATAGCAAATACTGTCTCCTCACATGACTTGCTTAAAGCCGGGGTAATACCAGTTAAATAGAAGTAGCGCACATCGGACAAGTTTACATCTTCAATATCTGTAGGCTTCATTTTGCTTGCAGCAGAGCCTTTTCGATAATAGAAAACGGACGTTGTTTCCGCAGTTGTTTCCTCTTTTAAAAACAGTCCTGTGGGTGCACCTAAATCCCGCTTCACATACGCTGTATCTACTCCTTCACCACGGACAGCGTTTACAATTTTAGCTCCTAACTCATCCTTGCCAACTCGACTAATCCAGCTCGTTTTATGACCAAGCTTTGTTAACCCAATTAACGTATTCGTTTCAGCGCCAGCAATTCGTGCCGAGAAATCCGTCGCATACCTTAGCTGGCCATTTGTTTTAGGAGAGAATAAAACCATCGTCTCTCCAATGCTTAAAACGTCCATTTTAGACACCTTCCTTACGTACATATCCCAGCTTTGTTGAAATTGTGTCTGCTGTTTTTTTTCAGATGTTCTACAATGCGGCCTTCTTGTTTCAACATTCGCTCTTTCGGCCCTGCTACACTGATTGCCGCCTGCAACGTTCCCTCAACACCAAAAACAGGTGCTGCTAAACAATACAAGCCATCCTCATTTTCCTCGTCATCAATCGAATAGCCCTTCTGTGCATATCCTTGGAGCTTTTTTTCCAACTCAACCTTGCTTGTAATAGTCTGTTTTGTAATCGCCTTCAATTTAACCAATTTCATATAATTCTTTCGTTCACTCTCTTGCATAAAAGCAAGAAACGCTTTGCCAAGACCTGTACAATATAGTGGCTTTTGTCCCCCTAAATAAGCGGACGTCCGAATCGAACGATTGCTATCGATTTTCGCTACATACACAAGCTCTTGTTCAACGAGCACTGCCATAAATACGGTTTCTTCAACCGCTTTCATTAATTCCTTCAGAAAAGGAGTACCTAAAGATGAAATATCAAGCGATTCCATTGCGGCATTCCCGACTGGAATTAATTTAGGACCTAAAGTCAAACGATTAAATTGATTAACAGACACATAATTCTCGTTTAACAACGTCTTCACTAAACCTGATGTACTACTTTGCGGCATATTAAGCGTTTCACTAATTTCCTTAATCGTCAGCCCACTAATATTCGCGCTTAACAATTCAAAAATTCGCAAAACACGCTCTGCTGATTTTACTGACATAGACGCCCCCATCACATATGTGATCTAAAATCTTGTATATGATCTATTTCTTCAGAAAACTTTATCATGCTTCATTCTAAATAACAACAATAAATGAAATCTTTCTACTAAAATTGCTACTGAAGCCTCATTACTTAAAAAACGTAACCTTTACAAATAGCTTAAATCGTTTTATTAACAAAAAGAGGGAGTGATGTCTATGAGAAGAATCGTTATGAACGACCACACAACATGTATCCATCATCCTCTACTTGCAAACGGTTAACTACCTCTATTCTCACTAGTAGACAAATGCTTTTGCATGCGCGGATGATGGGTGATCCTTTCCGGGCTTTTTTTGTATACATTTATCTATTAGGAGGAACACATTTGAACAAAACATGGAACGTCTTGGTTATAAAGAAGAACTAGCGTATGATGCGCTGAAGAAGCATTAGCACGTGTCATTTGTGAACAAAAAGGACATTATACGGTAGAAACAATTCGAGCTCAACTTCTGCTGCCACCATCCGGGGAAAGATGCGTCATGAGGCATCAAACCGCCTTGATTATCCAGCCGTTGGTGATTGGGTCATTTTGACGAACCAAGTGCAATATGGACCTACGCTTATTAATGAAATACTACCGAGACTTACTGCAATTACACGGAAAGTTGCTGGCCTTAAGACAGATCCGCAAATCATCGCCGCGAACGTTACAAAAGTATTTATTATACTCGGAGCAAATGAGCCATTAAATAAACGAAAGCTAGAGCGGTATTTATCGGCTGTCTGGGATAGCGGAGCATCTCCAGTAGTAGTCTTATCGAAAGCAGACTTATCAACTGATCCGAAGCTCCATAAAGAAGCAGCAGAACAAGCCGCACTAGGCGTATCCATTCTTCTATGGAGCGCGACTACGAAAGCTGGAATAAGCGACATAACCACTCACATATCTTCAGGAGACACCGTTGTGTTAATTGGTAGCTCCGGTGTTGGTAAATCCACTCTCATAAACGCCCTACTTCAAGAAGAAAAACAAAAAACAGGCTCCATTCGGGAACAAGACAAAAGAGGTCGACATACAGCTACCCACCGTGAACTGCTCTTTTTACCGGATGGAGGCGTAGTTATTGATACACCAGGCATGCGCGAACTTCAGCTCTGGGCAGAGGAAGATCATGACACAAGTGACGGGACTTTCTCCGACATCGGTGCACTCACTTCTACTTGTCGTTTTAATGATTGCTCCCATAAATCCAAGCCAGGCTGCGCAATTATCCAAGCACTCAAAGACGGAAAGATTGAGCAAGGACGTTGGGATAGTTATTTAAAATTGCAACGAGAATTCGCACACGCAGCGAGAAAACAAAATGCCAAACTAGCATCTGAACAGAAAAAACAATGGAAAACACAAACAAAAGCACATAGAAAGAAAAAAAGACAATAAATAATAAAACCACAGCAGTCGCTGTGGTTTTAAATTGATAAGAAATAGAAAAATCATTGATTCCATTTTCCAAAAAAGGAACAGCCATAAAGTAGTTAATTAATCTAATAACAATAAAAAGACTTTAATATCCATTATCTAAGCAAAAACAGTTCCTCGTCTTTATCCTTATGGAAGGTTTATTGAGTAAAAGCGAGATAAACGCCTGACCCTTTCCTATTAAACAAAAAAACAACCAACTTTATTCGTTGGTTGTTTTATGATCCAGTGCACCGTCCACCATTGGTAACATTAGCGTATCAACAATACGTTCGACATACGCTCGATCGAAAGGCTTTCCAATTAAAAAGATACGATAGGTAATTAATGCTGGTCCAATATCGGCGAGTAAATCTAGTTCAGTAGATAGAAGCGAATGACCTTCCTTTAAAAAGGGTTTGACAATGGATTCAATCGTCGTGCGGTGACGTCGGTAGAAATCATTGTGAAGCCCTTTTTCTAGCTCCTGATTATGGGGCATCGCAGAACCGATCGCAGTCATCGCTTTTTGATGGCTTTTATTTTCACCTTGGAAAACAAGGGAGAGCATATCAATTAACTGACCCCGTAATCCTTGGTTCGTATTAAGGTGTTCTTCTAATGTTTCAAACGGGCTAACAAACGAAGCCGCATCTATAATCAGTTCCGTTTTTGACGACCAACGTCTGTAGATCGTCGCTTTCCCCACTTTTGCCTTTGCCGCTACAGCATCAATTGTTAATGCATCGTATCCACTCTCTGCGAGCACCTCTAGCACAGTCGACAAAATCACTTCATTACGAGAAAGGTCCAAAGGGCGCCCCGTTTGCTTTCTTCTTGTTCTTCCTTTTGCGTAGACATAGGCTTTTGCACCTCTCATTTAACACGCTTTATTTCATTTTTTATTTTATCATTTACATCCTTTTTTTACAATTACGAAACTGTTGCGTTTCATATATCTTGGTGGTAAGATAGTTTAGCTGAACGATCACGTTCCGTATATATATGTAAGGTTAGGAGGAACTCTTATGGCTGTTATTGGAAATGGTGGCGGTGCAGCGGAGGAAACAAGTAGACCAGATATTAATCCGATCCCCGTGCTAGCGTCTTACTATCAGGTGCATTTGTTGCGATTTTAAGTGAAACGATTTTAAACGTTGCACTAAATGCGATTATGAGCGATTTTGGCGTTGCTTCAAGCACAGCGCAGTGGCTTGTAACAGGATATATGCTCGTCATCGGTACGTTAATACCGGTATCTGCTTACTTTATGCAACGATTTACGACTCGCCAGCTTTTTATTACCGCGATGTCTCTTTTTACGTTAGGAACACTTATTTCAGGGTTCAGCCCGGTCTTTAGCGTCTTGTTAATTGGTCGTTTAACCCAAGCTGTTGGAACAGCAATCATGATTCCGCTTTTAATAAACGTCATTCTATCAGTTATTCCTGTTGAACGTCGCGGTGCGGCAATGGGTATGGTTGGACTTGTTATTATGTTCGCCCCAGCGATTGGTCCCACGGTATCCGGTCTAATCGTTGAGAACTTCACGTGGCGTTGGTTATTTTACTTCATTCTCCCGATATCGTTAGGCTCGCTTTTCTTTGGGATGAAAGTGTTAACCAATATATCCGAAGTCTCAAAGCCAAAACTAGATATACTCTCGTTCGTCTTATCGACACTTGGTTTTGGTGGAATTGTTTACGGATTTAGTGCTGCAGGAAAAGGAGATGCAAGCTTCACAGACCCACTCGTATTCTCTTTTCTACTCGTTGGCTTTATTTCGTTAGGATTATTTAGCTGGAGACAATTGAAATTAGAATCACCTTTGCTAGATATTCGTGTTTTCCGTTACCCGATGTTCTTACTTGGATTACTCCTTGTTATGCTGGTAATGATGACAATGTTTGCGATGATGCTCGTTATGCCGATTTATATGCAAGGAGCTCTTTTATTTAGTGCCATTACAGCAGGGCTTATCATGTTACCTGGTGGGTTATTAAATGGTGCCATGTCACCGATTATGGGTCGACTCTTTGATAAATTCGGACCTCGTCCCTTACTCATCCTGGTACGATTATTCTTGCAGCGATTGTCTTTACGTATCGCTTCACCGTCCCTGGAGTTCCGATTTGGATTGTTATTGTCCAACAAGCGATCTTGATGATTGCTGTAGCAATGATTATGATGCCAGCCCAAACTAACGGGCTTAATCAGATCCCAGAGAAGCTTTATCCACATGGTACGGCGATTATGAACACATTAATGCAAGTATCTGGTGCAATTGGCGCTGCCTTGTTTATTGCCGTAATGGAAAACGGACAGCAAGCCTATTTAAGCAACAATGGCATTGCCGATCCAACGCAAGCTCAGATGGCTGAGGCACTTACTTACGGTTCCCAGCAGAGCTTTTCTACTGGTTTCTATTTGGCACTAGCCGCAATTGTTCTTGCGCTCTTTGTCCGTAGAAGCAGTATAAAGAATAAGTAATTCATAAAACGATGTGTCTAAAAAGACACATCGTTTTTCATTTCCATAAAAGAAAACATTATTATATAATGTTTATAAATAAATAAACAAAAAGGTTGTGTGTTTACATCATGTCAGATCAATCCTTTTGGGATGCTTCCATTGATGACTTAAAAAAGGGCTTTGTGATGAATGAAGAGCGAGACGCATACGTCTGCTTATTATGCGGCAAGGAATACCCCCAAGGCATTATTTACCCAATTAACAATACACTGTTTGAAGCAAAAAAAGCGATTGCGTTTCATATTCGCGACACCCACTCATCCACGTTCGATTACTTAATTGAAATGGATAAAAAATACACCGGGTTATCCGAACACCAAAGCGACATTTTAACGTATTTCAAACAAGGGTTGTCAGACAAAGAGATTGTGGAGATTGTTGGAGGTAGCGCTTCAACCATTCGAAACCATCGCTTCAAATTAAAGGAAAAAGAAAAGCAAGCGAAGATTTTCTTAACGCTAATGAGTCTTGCAAAAGAGACAGAAACAAAAAAAGAGGAGTCCTTTATCGACTTCCATAAAGGGGCGAGGATGATGGATGAACGGTATGCGATAACCGAGAAAGAACGAGAAAAAGTGATGATAACATACTTCACAGAAGGAAAGTTAAAATCATTCCCAAGTAAAGAAAAACGCAAACTTGTTGTTTTGCGCCATATCATTACATTGTTTGAAGCAGGGGAAAATTACTCTGAAAAAGAAGTAAATGAGCTCCTCAAAACGGTATTCTCCGATTTTGCGACGCTTAGACGTTACCTAATTGAATATGGATTTATGGTTCGCGATAAAGAAGGGAAGGCTTATCGAAAAAACAGTTAAGGCAATTAGAAATAGTGCACGATTGCGAGGATAATGAGCAAGGCAATAATGATATTTCGTAACATGTTGAACATTTTCACCAGCCTTTTTTAAAAACCAAAAAACCAGGTCTACTTATCACTAGTTAGAGCTGGTTTTTCATCATTTTTATGATTAGCTAGTTTTAAAACGCCTACGATTAACGGGATCTGTAGCGGTAACCTTAACCATAATAAAAACGCAGGAACTTTCTTCCCATTAATATAAACATTATCTAAGTAAACAAGAATCATAAACAGTGCTAGTAGCTTTCCCGTAAGCGACTGCCCTTTGCGGACCCATAACAGAATAGCAAATAAACACTCTGCACACCAGTTACCAAAACAGCAGCTTTGCGGAAAGGAAATGCTTTCGGAATCATTCGTCTTAACACCTTTTCATAAGTGAAATGTAGCGTTCCAATACCAATAAGCATAATTGAAGAAAAGATGCGTACTTGCAATAGATTCCCCCCTTGCCCGCTTCATTAAAGCTAAAAGTTCCCCAAATTCCGTCTATAGAAACTTGAATGTATTCCTTTTTTTAATCGGCGCTGGCGCCACCCGGCTTTCTTCTTGAATCTCCGCTGTCGCTCTCTAAACCGTCAAAATGTCAGAAAAGCGCGAAATAACTCTGGTTACAACACCCATATGAAATGTTGGTGTCATCATTGGATCAAATGGAGGCATTTCGTTCCAAACATCGTCAATCCAACTTTCAGGTACGGCTGAATTGCCCCATTCTTTATTGTAGCTACGCCTCCAATAATCTTGATAAATTCGACTCCTTATAGTTACTATAAAAGTAACACAATTATGGTGAGAAAATAATAGACCTACAATTGAAATAAGAAATTACTTCTTTCTCGAAAGGACTTTTAAATGGATATTATAACCGTTGTGCTGACGATAGCGACAATGGCAATCATTATCGCATTTGGCGCTGCACTTGCTATTAAAATACCAATTACAAGGGAAGCAAAGCATTTGTTTATGACTTTAATCATTAACATTGCCGTCCTTTCATTATTTTAAACGGGGTTTTTAACTCTGATATTACTGAAGAAGTTTTACGACAAGTACTCATCGTCTTCTTCGCTTCCATTTTCTTTAACATATTCGCTGTTTCTCTAAGCTTACTTGTAGGTCGGATACTTGGTTTCCAATGGTCCCTTGCAAAGAAGCTTGCACTTCTTGCCGCAATCGGAAATACTGGATTTATTGGCATCCCCTTAGCGGCAGCAATATTTGGACCCATTGGTGGTCTACTAGCAGCTGTATTTGATGCGGGGTTAGATGTTGTATTGTTTTCACTCGGTATCTATTTACTTCAAAGTGATCAACGGTTCCAGTTTAAGCAATTAAAAGCGCTTATAAATCTACCTCTAGCTGCCATTATAATTGGTCTATTGTTTGCGCTAAGTGGATTTAACGCTCCAATTATTTTAAAAAATTTATCTAGCATGCTTTCAAGCCTTGCTGCTCCGCTAGCAATGCTCTATATCGGCTTTTTGCTTCCACCCTTTTTCAAGAAAAAAGCAAATATATTATTCCGGGAACTTTGGTACCCACTCATTATGCGACTCGTTTTAATTCCGGTAATCAGCGTCCTTGTTATAGTTGTAATCCCAATGGACGATTTCCTCCAGCAATTGTTTATCATTTTAACAGCGATGCCTACATTTATGCTGGCTACTGTACTATTTTCACGCTATACACACGATGAGGAAAAAGCGGTTGTTACGACCGTTATTTCAACATTATTGTCTCTTGTTACCATTCCCCTCATCGCCGTTTTTGCTTCTTTCTTATTATAAAAGTAGCCACTGAAATTGATGTAGTGGCTATTTTGGAGTCAATTGTTGTGGGAGATTGCTTATCCTCAACTCCAATTGTTCATGCTTGATGTCTTATATCATGCATAAACAACAATAGTATGTAGGTTACGATTTTTTTAAAACTAATTAAAGAGTTTCCGAACAAGATGACCTTTTGAACAAGTTTTTCTAGTCGAACCATCTCCACTTGCAATGAAATGATCAGCAACAAGCGAACGGCATACAAGACAAGATGAGACCCACAACTATGCTGTTTGTGAGGCTCATCCGTCGGCAGCGGAAAGCGAAGTGTATGACGGGAGCAAGTACAAAACAAGAAATCATCGTTTATTCACTCACCAGTAAAAAACTTCGTCGCAAGCTGAAAGTATTATGATTAAATTTTCACCGCGGTAATAATTAATCTAGTTCATTCATTATGCGTATCGTATTATGCTTATATTTATGTTATCATTTAACTGAATTTTCTTTATAAGGAGATTGCTAATGTCATATCAATCCAAAGAAATTGATCAGGCGCTTAACTATATCCAAGACCATTTGCATGATCCACTTACTTTGCATCGACTTGCAAAAGAAGTATCATACAGTCCGTATCATTTTTCACGAATATTTAAAGAAAGAACTGGCTTACCCCCGCTCTATTATGTTTCTACAATGCGGCTCCAGCGTGCAAAAGAATTATTACTCACCACCGATTTTGATGTACGTGACATCGGAATGGAAATAGGTCAACAGAGTTTAGGGACTTTTACATCTCGCTTTACAAAGAGTGTTGGACTTCCACCGGCACAGTTCAGACAGTCCGTACATTCAACAAACAACATCGTTCATGCGCTGCAACAACTTAAAAAATTTCCAATGTCCACACCTCATTTACAATCAGAGGACAGTGTGTCTGGAACCATTTCCGCAAACGTACCCCTTAACGGCATTATTTTAGTCGGTTTATTCACTAAGGCATTACCAGAAGGCCTCCCAGAATATGGGACATTACTCGACTCATTAGGTGATTTTTCCTTTAAAAATGTACATCCAGGAACCTATTATTTGATGGCTACTTCTATTTCCTGGGGAATAGAGTCGAAGCAAATACTTCTTCCACACAAAACATTGCGAACACGAGCACCTAAACCGATTATTATTAAGAAAGGAGAGCGTGTTGCCCATCAAAACCTTCATTTACATTCCCCGCGCCTTGATGATCCGCCAATATTAGTTTCTTTACCTCTTTTGATGCAATCATTTTTAACACGCATAACTCGTATGAATCAATAAACAAACTTGGAGGTATGTTTATGAAAATAATTGAACTACAAACGCTTAACCAACAATTTGAAGAAGCCGTTTACCTCTATTGGCGCGAATGGGGAAATGAAGACAACTACCCATTTTATAAAGATTGTATGATTCACTCGCTAATTACTAAAGATTCCCTTCCACACTTTTATATTGCACAAATCGACGAAAAAACGATTGGCACCTTTGCATTATTACGTAATGACCTAAACAGCAGACAAGACCTATACCCATGGCTAGCGTGCTTATTTATTGATCCAAAGCACCGAGGGAATGCGTTAGGATCTCGTTTATTAACCGAGGCCACTCAACTCGCTGCTGACAAAGGCTATAAAAATCTGTACTTAACCTCTGATCTAGATGGCTATTATGAGAAATACGGCTGGTTTAATAGTGGTTTAGCTTATGGATCAAACGGTGGGTCGATTAAGCTTTATGAAAAAGAGACTTGATTAAAATCAAACGAAAAACTCAAATTGATACCTAATAAAAAGTGAAGTGGTTCTTTTAAAACCTCTTCACTTTTCTCAATCATTATTCTTTTATCTCTAGTTTTCTTCGTTCCATTTCTTCTACTAACAACTTAATAAATTCGTCCGCAAGCTCCATCTTTATTGCTTTCTTATAAGATCTAAGCAATACATCATTTGGCAAACTTTGTAGAGACAAACGAATTCCTCCTCTAATTGCCTATTTAATTGTTTGAATTAATGGTTTTCTTTCTGTAACGATGGTCTAACTCCAGTGGAAGGAGGTAAATCGAAATGCAATTTACATCCTTTACCGATTATGCATTAAGAACATTGATCTATGCTGGCACCATTGAGAAGGGAAACCTCGCTACTTTAGGTAGAATTTCTGGTGCGTATGGGATTTCCGATAATCATTTGAAACAGATCGTCCAAGCATTAAGTAAAACCGGTTATATTGAAACAGTCTCAGGTAGAAATGGAGGAATTAGACTTGCACTGGAACCCGAGTGTATAACAATCGGTTCCAGTGTCAGAGAGTTTAAAAAAATGGATCTTATTGAATTTTAAGGAAAACCATTCTTGCATCATCAGCCCGGCTTGCCATTTACAGCATATTCTACACGAAACGCTAGAAGCAGCATTCCAAGTGCTGGATCGTTACACGTTAACAGATATTCTCGTAAATCAAAACCAACTCAAAGATTTGTTGTTAAAATAAAATAAATTACTCTTTTTTTATCGTACCAAAAACGTCATTGTATCAAACTTGTACTTAACTTACACCGTTTTTATGTTTTCTATCAAATCGAATCCCAGCTGAGCCAACCGCGGTTTGGCTTTTTTGTTTTCCTTTTTATTTATAATCTTACCTCCCTTCGTTCACACTAGGAGCAGTTCATCTTGTTTCTTATATACCCTGTACGTATATAAGAAAGGAAGGAGGTTATTTATTTGGA